>JAYTRT010000698.1:0-9768 GCA_043746045.1 Actinomycetota bacterium
GCCGCTGAGGTCGTCAACCGGATCCACGCTCACGAGTTCAAGATCCTCCCGAGACGTTGGGTGGTGGAACGGACATGGTCGTGGACGATGAATCATCGCCGGTTGCAAGTCGATTATGAACGCGACCCGAAAGTCACAGAAGGCTTCATATGGGCGGCGCACAGCCGACTATTGTTGCGCCGCCTCACCCAAGCATGACCCGCGAATCGCGCAGGCCAAACTTTCGCGACAGCCTCTCACACGTCAAAGGACTTCGTCTCATTCTTGAAAGAGATCAACAAGAATGTGCCCTCGGATCTGGATGTCCATATCATCTTGGACAACCTGTCCGCGCACGAGCGCCCGATCGTGCACAGCTGGCTTCTGCGCCACCCCCGGTTCCACTTCCATTTCACCCCGCCATACGGATCATGGATGACCATGGTCGAAAGATGGTTCTCCTACGCCGTCGGCACTACAGATGCGCGCCCCGTTGTGATTGCGCGCCAGGCCAACCGGGCGCCTACGTCTCCGCATGCGATCCCAGCGCAGCGTGGCCCGTCCGAGTATCGTGCCCTTGCAATGATGGGTCAGATCTTCGCGGCGTTCGGAGCGCTACGGCCCCACGATCGCTTCAAACTCGGTGCTGGCCTTCGCGCTGAGTTCGCATGTTTTCCGGTGACCACGCCGGAGTTCGTAGAGCTGTCCGTTCCACTCTCCGACTCGGCACGTGCGACGTTTCTCCACGGGTTGCACGATGCGCTGCTGCCGGTTCTGGACGGCCAAATTTCTTCGTGGACGATCGGCCAGGTGGTGCCGCGGATCTCAGCGCTGACCGACGCTATCGAGATCTCGCCAGCGGCGACCAACCGGCTGATTGCACTCGCAGGCGCGCACGGGTATCGAACGTGGGGAGAACTCGCAGACTGCACCCTCGACGAGATCCGCAGCTGGTTTGGGGCCGGACAGCAGACGGCGGCCCGCGTTGTGATCGCAGCGGTCGAAACAGCGTTTCGCAGCGCGGCGGGCGAGTGCAGTCGTCAATTCTCGCCGGACGTCACCTCGCGTGACGCCGTCTCTGCGACCCTCGATGGGTTCCTGGCTGACCTGCCAGACGAACGGGGGCGATTCGCGTTCGAGTTCGATGAACTACGTCTCGACCGGGCGAGGGCCACTGTGGACTGGTCGCCGAGCCACGAGTTCCTCGGTCTGAGCCTTGAGAGAACGCGGCAGTTGAAGGCGGTCGTCCGCGCGCGGCTCGTGGCTGTGTCGAAGCAGGCTGCAGCCGTGGAGCAGCGCGTTGGGGAGCTGGCCCGCCGGCTCGGCTCGGCCACCGATCACGAAGGGCTGCAAACCGTCCTGAAATCCCTCCAACTGCCGGCCACATCTGACCCGGCTGGATTGCTGGCTGTCTGGCTCGCCGGACCGTACCGGCCTGTGCCGAGATACAGCGGGTGGTTCTCGCCGCATCCGGTCGAACTCCTTGACGAGACCCAAGCGCTGTTGTCGATGGGCGGCGGAGTCCATCCCTACGACGTCGTGATCAAAGATCTGGACCGCATCGGCGTGCTCGAAGCTCACGCGCACCGATGGCTCGCAGGGCAACGCGTCAAGATCGAACACGGTCTTGTCGTCGATCTATGCGGGCGCGTCGGCGATGTCGCGGCGCGAGTGCTGGAGGCGACTGGAAGAACGATGGACTTCAGTGAGCTGCAGTTATGGATGTCACCGGAGATCTCGGCGTCAGCGCTTGCCAACCAATTGAACCGGAACCCGATGTTCATCGAGACAGGGCCCGATCGATGGGAGCTGACGGATTGGGGAGGCGAACCGTCGGCGCACCTCGTGCGCATCGAAGTTCAGGTTACGTCGGAGGTGGTCAGTGGCGCTGACGCGGCGTTGTCGAGTGAAGTCGCCCGCTCGCTGCATCTGCGGCCTGGCAAGCAGGTGGTCCTGGCAACCCGGTTCGGCCCGATGGCCGTCGCCTACGATGGGGTGAGGGTGACGCGAGGTTCTGCCCGTCCCGTTGTCCTCGCATCCGGCGCCGCGATCGGCGATGTTCTATGGTTCGTAATCGATCCTCGTGACTGGACCGTCGAGGTCACCGTCGTCACGTCGACAGACGAGCCCATGACGGTCCAGTCCACCTCGACAGTACGGAGCGCAACGTGAATTCGGAAGGCCTCGAAGCCGCCCTCGATACCTTCGAGCGTGAGGCCGGTGACGCAGTCAAGGTCCTGACGAGTGCCTTGCGTGAAGCCAAGAAGTTGCAGCAGGCCGCCCTCCATGGGCAGCTACGCGACCTCCGCTCCGGCATCGACACCGCAGCCAAGCTCGCCGACCAAGCGGCCGACGCAGTGCGAGATCTGCGTGGAGCGTGGACCTTCGACGAGGCCACACATTTCGCTGACGGCGGGTACGTCAAGGAGGTCCTTGCGCTCGGCGCAGAGGAGGATCTGAGAGCCGTCGAGTCGGACGACAGGATCCTGAGCTACCCCGTGATCGTGCGCGTCTCGTCCGCCGATCTGTCGATCGTGATCGACAAGTTGCGCGAGCGTCGGGTGCGGCCGTCCGACGTCGTTCGCCGGCTGAAGGCGCTCCAGGTCCGACCTCCCCGATTCAAGGCTGAGGCGTTCATCGAAGCCCTCGCCGCGGCGTACGACCTCGCCCTCGCCGGCAAGGGACTGCGCCCCGCAAGCACGGCCAAGGTCGTGGATGTCTACTCGGTGCTCACTCTGATGCCGGGCGCATCACGCGAGTACACCAAGCAGGAGTTTGCCCGCGATCTGTATCTGCTCGATCTGAGTGCCGTCGTGACGACACGCGACGGCCGCGTCCTCTCGCTCCCAGCGAGCGCTCTCACGCGGGGTTCCGCTGTGTTGTCGACGGTCACGCGATCAGGCCAGGCAAAGATGTACGCCGGCATCAGTTTTGAAATGCTGGGCTGATGATCGCTGCACGCGACTACGCCGCGTTCCTGGCCGACGAATACCTTGACGACTTCGTGTCGACCGGGGGAGGGGCGGTCAAGTTCGTCGTTCCACCCGATGACGACACCGCCGAAGCATTCAGTTCGTCATTGCACGCGGCGGGAGCCAACGCGGGCTTCATGTCGCTCAGCGTTGACGCTGTCGCAACGAGGGTCCACCTCATGGATCAGGTGTTCTTCGAGGTTGCCCGCCAGATCGACTGGGTCTCGCTCGCTCGAGTTGCCGTGCGGCGGGCGATGTCGGACGCGGGGTACCCGCCGCCAGCAGAACTGATCCACACCGAGTCGATCGATGTCGAAACGCTTGCGCAACACCATCGGGTCGACGCGGTCGAGCTGTCACGCGACCTCAATCGCCAGTTGCAGCAGATGATCACCCGCGACTATGCAATGGTCCAGGAATTCAGAGTTGCGATGCTGCGACTGTGCCAGGCGGAGTTGGCAAACGGTCAGGTCAGCGAAGCCGAACGTGACGCCGTGATCGCTTGGCTGCACGGCACGCTTCGTCAGTTGTCGTTGTTGCGTTCGGCGATGATCTTCCGGCGTATCGGACGGCACAACGCTCGAAAGCTGTTGTTCTCGACGTGTCATTGGGTTGCGTGCAACGGTCATGCCGGGGTGCTGCTCGAGATAGACGTGCGCAGGCTTGGGTTCGCCCGTCGACCGTTGCCAGAGGAACGCAACGGCTTGTACTACACCAAGACAGCGCTGCTCGACGCGTACGAGTTGCTGCGCCAACTGGTCGACAACACCGATGAACTGAACGGGTGCTGCGTCGTCGTCGTCGCCGCGCCCGAGTTTCTCACCGACGACCACCGGGGCGTCGACGCTTACCAGGCGCTGAAGTTGCGGATCCACGACGAGGTGCGTGACCGGGTTCGAGACAATCCGTTCGCCTCGCTGATTCGACTTGAGCCGTCATGACGCTCGCCCGGTTGCCGGCCCGCCGAGCGCTCGAGGCGTTACGCGCAGGAGTCCCCAATCACGATGCCGTCGCCGCGCTCGGCTCGCTCCAAACCGCGATCGATGATCGATTCAGCGAGTTGCTCACCACGGCCGTTGACCCTGGCCGCACGGAACCGATCGGCGGACTCTTGATCGGCGGCGGGTTCGGCTCCGGCAAGAGCCACGTGCTGCAACACCTTGCCGAGCGAGCGCTGTCGGCCGGTTTTGTCGTCTCGAAGGTCGTGATCTCGAAAGAGACCGGCCTGCACGATCCGATCAAGGTGTTGCGCGCTGCGATCGACGAAGCGCAGGTTCCCGGACGCATCGGTTCGGCGATCGACGAGATCGCCAGCGCGCTGCAGACCACGTCGCCAGAATATGCAGCCCTGTATCGGTGGGTGCACGGTGACGGCGTTCCTGTCGACAGCAGGTTCGCGGCGACGTTGTTCGTCCACGAATACGCGCGCGGGGACGCCGAGTTCGCCGATCGCATCGTGAGATTCTGGGCGGGCGACCCACTTCCGGTTGCCGATTTGCGTCGCCGCCTGAAAGAGGCTGGCGCGTCCGGAACCTACAAGCTCGGCGCGGTCAAGGAGCGTGAGCTCGCAATTCAGCGATTCCGATTCATCCCGCGCCTGATTCACGCGGCTGGCTTCGCCGGATGGATGATCCTGTTCGACGAGGTGGAGTTGATCGGCCGGTATTCGTTCCTGCAGCGCGCGAAATCGTACGCCGAGGTCAATCGCTGGGTGCGCGGCGATCGCGACGATCCGGGTGCGCCGCTCGCCGCCGTGCTTGCCACCGTCGACGACTTCGAAGCGCAAGTACTCGTCGGGAAGAACGACGTCGAGCTGATTCCGAGCCGATTGCGGCTCAAGGGGACAGCCGAGGCGGAGCTGCTCGCCGGTTCGGCCGAAGCCGGCATGCGAGTGATCGAGCGTCAACAGATTCCGGTTCAGCCACCGGATCGCGATGCGCTCGACAAAACGTACACCTCCCTCAAGGCCATCCATGCAGCGGCACACGGATGGGACCCTCCCGAGGTGGAGGGACTCGAGCGCCTCCCATCGAACCGAATGCGCCAATATGTCAGAGCCTGGATCAACGAATGGGATCTACGCAGGCTCGACCCCACCTACGATCCCTCCACGACGACCTCAGACGTCCATCTGGACTTCAGCGAAGCCGCCGAACTCGAGGGCGAAGAGGAGCCGAGCTGATCGCTGTCCATCGATGATCGAGGAGCTCACCCGGGTGACCGAGCTCCTTCGGGCCACGCCAGGTCTCACCACGATCGATTTGCGCGACGCGTTGCGCCGTGACGGACGGGTCTCGATCACGGCCGCCGACGTGCTTCGTACGCTGACCAGTGCTCCGCACGTGTTCCGCCGTCCGCAAGGCCACCTTGGCTGGTTGTGCGCGCCGGACGAACAGGTGTCGCCGGCCGAACGCGTCGTTGAATGCGTGTTGCCACCGCTCTATCGTTGGCAGACAGCGGCGCTCGCGGCGTGGCGAGCCGCTGCCGCACGCGGTGTTGTCGAGGCGGTCACCGGCACCGGCAAGACGGTTGTCGGCCTGGTGGCAGCGCGCGCAGAACTTGCCATCGGTGGTCAGGTCGTCGTGCTCGTCCCGACTCGCGAGCTCTTGGTGCAATGGCTGACAGCGCTCCGACCGGTCGTTCCGCAAGGCACCTCGATCGGCCTGCTCGGCGACGGGCACCGCGACGGGCTCGGACAACATGACATCGTCATCGCCGTCGTCAACTCAGCTCGCGACGCTGACCTGTCACCGCGCCGCCCAGGTGGCTTGCTCATCGCCGACGAGTGCCACCGCTACGCGTCGGACGAGAACCGCCGAGCGTTGGTGGACGCGTTCCCTCGTCGCCTCGGGTTGAGCGCCACCTTTGCCCGGCCCGACGACGGTCACCTCGAATGGCTGGCGCCATACTTCGGTGAGACGTGCTACCGCCTGGGCTATGAGGAGGCCCATCGCGACGGCGTCATCGCGCCGTTCGACGTGGTGCTCGTCGGACTGACCTGCTCTGTCAGCGAACGTGCCATCTATGACGAGCAAAGCGAGGTGATAGCTACCGCCGCGGCAACGCTGATCCGTCGCTTCGCCGTGCCGACGGAGCCGCACGGCGCGTTCTTGCGGGCCGTGTCGGCGCTCGTTCACAGCGATGGGCCGGGTGCGGCGGTCGCCCGCAGGTTCCTCGCTGCGATGCAGGAAAGGCACCGAGTGCTCGACGAAGCGGACTCGAAGTTCGAGTTCCTCGGGCAGTTGGCGCCAGCGGTTGCTCAAGCCGGGCGAACCCTGGTGTTCACGTCGAGCATCAACGCGGCCGAGCGCTCCGCTGCTGTTCTTGTCAGCCACGGGATCGACGCAGAGGCGGTTCACTCGAATCTGCCATCGGCGCTCCGCCGAACGCGAATGGAGTCATTCCGAAACGGCCGCCTGCGAGTCCTGGTCGCACCCCAAGTCCTCGACGAAGGCATCGACGTCGCCGATGCAGACCTCGGCGTCGTGCTCGGAACAAGCCGAAGTCGACGCCAGATGGTGCAGCGGATGGGGCGAGTCATCCGCCGCAAGACCGATGGCAGACGAGCCCGATTCGCAGTTGGCTACATTCGCAACACGTTCGAGGATCCCGGCAACGGCGCCCACGAATCATTCCTCGAAGAAGTCACCACGGTGGCGAGGCATGTCGAGACCTACCTTCCGGACCTCGACGGCTGGGATCAGCTGGTGGAGTCGTTATCGCCCTGGTAGGAATAGATGGCGTCGATACGGAACACGATCCGCTCCACATTACGGAACCTACGCGGCTGACCTCCACGACCTGCATGCGTCAACTGGGCCGGTCACCCGTCGGCGCCGACGCGCCCTTCTGCGCGCGGGCGCAGTGCAGGTACGGGACGCGAATATGCGTCGGTGTTCTCCGTCATTGATGCATTCGCTTGACGGTTGCTCAGTTGGCCCGCCACGTTGAGCCCGCAACTGGCACTGCCGGTAGCCTCAAGATGCTACTCGTGGTAGCATGTGAGTATGAAATTGAGCGTGAGTCTTCCCGAGGAGGACGTTGAGTTTCTCGACGCATATGCGCAAAGTCAGGGCATCTCGTCACGGTCAGCTGTCGTCCACAAAGCGGTCCGCTTGCTGAAGGCGAACGAACTCGGTGCTGCATACGAAGACGCCTGGGAAACCTGGTCACGTGACGGTGATGCGGCCCTGTGGGAGACAACGGCCAGCGATGGAATGGCCTGATGCGCCGGGGCGAGATCAGACTCGTCGACCTTGACCCTGTTCGGGGCGCCGAGGCCGACAAGCGTCGGCCGGCTGTGATCATCAGCAATGACGGCGCTAACAGCACCGCCGACCGCCTCGGTCGCGGTGTGATCACGGTCGTTCCCGTGACATCCAACACGACGCGCGTTTATCCGTTCCAGGTGCTGCTCAGTGCGGCTGATACCGGCCTCGAGCGCGATTCGAAAGCACAAGCGGAGCAGATCCGGTCGGTTGCCGTGGAACGGATTGGTGGCCGCGTCGGGGTTGTGCCTCCAACACTCCTGGCGGCGCTCGACGAAGCACTGCGACTCCACCTCGCCTTATAGCGTCTGTCACAACACCTGCGCCCCAACTCGGATCACCGGCAAGGCGCCGATCGGGCGCGATCGCTGACTCCGACGAGTCGACCGTGCGTGCGTGGGTCGCTGCGGGTTCGCAGTTCTGCGTCGATGCTGGGCTGTTCTGGAGTGGCTGTCAGGGAAGGGCGATGATTTCGACGAGGTCGTCGAGTGCGGCGAAGTCGTTGGGGTTCCGGGTGTAGAGCGGCAGGTTCGCGGCGCAGGCGGTGGCTGCGATGAGCAGATCGACTGCTCGCGCGCCGCGGGCCTTGCGTCCTCGAGCGACGACCGCTGAGTAGATCCGACCGTAAGCGCGTGCCGCGTCGGTGTCGAACGGTAAAGGGTCGAAAACGGCTTCAGCGCGCTGCAGGCGGTCCTGACGTCGCCCGCGTTCTTCGGGGTCGGTTGCGGCGTGGGGTCCGGCGGCCAGTTCGGCCATGGTGATCGCGCTGATCGCGACAACTGCGGGAAGTTGAGACGGCGACAGTGTCTCCATGTCGATGACGACGGAGGTGTCGAGCAGCCCGCGGGCTTTGCGTTGATCAGGCACGCGGGTTCGGGTCCTGGTCGGCGGTCGCGTCGAGATCCGCGCGGAACCGGTCGGCGTCGATGTGAGGCGCGTTGCGGAACATTTCCAGCGCAGCATCTGCGCTCACGAAACGGTTGCGGCGCAAAGGCGCGAGCTCGCCCACGGGCACCCCGTTGCGTGTCACGGTGAAACTCTCACCCTGATCAAGCAGGCGCATGATCTCGCCGCTGTCGTTTCTCAGCTCACGTTGTGTGATCGTCTTACTCATCACACCACTGTAGCACGTCGTGCTACGGTCGTGGTTGAAATCGTTCAACCGAGGCCATCTGCAATGCGCTGATTGTGCTCGTTGCGATGCGTTTCGATCGCGAATATGCGCCGCGCGTTCCGTATCTCCTACCGGCACTTATGCAACGGGCCAACGCGTGCCGGCGGCCGCCTCGGGGCCGTCGCAATGTCCCGTAGTGAAGGACCAAGTAGCAGCGAGCCGCAGACTGGCGCATTACCACTACTTCCAGACGCCACTCCATAGGACCGAGCCCTGCGAGCAATGCGGGTAAACTCGCCGTCCGTGACAACACGCATGGGAACTTGGGCAGTATCGACAGCTGATGGGCTCGTGGCGGACCAAGAGACGCTGTTGTCGGTCCTCGCGCTGCATCACGACAGACTGCTGGAAGAGTGGATGGGTTTCACGACCGATGAATGGAGTCGCCTCACCCGCAATCCCGGGTGGTCTTTGCACGTCACGGCTCGCCACGTGGCAGATGCCATGGAGCAGGGTGCTCTGGCCGCCGAGGGCGCCAACGATCTCGACTCGTTGCAGGGCTTCGATCCCCGGTCGACGCCACTGGACTGGCTCGAAGCTTCGGTCGGAGAAGCGCCGGCGGAAACGTGTGTTCGATACACGGCGGCCGCTCGTCGCTTCCGCGACGCTGTGGGGTCTCGGCTTGCGGCGGGAGACAACGCTTGTGCGATGACCGTGTACGGCGAGGCCCATTGGACGATGAACGTCGTACACGTGCTCTGGGATTCCTGGATTCATGAGCGGGACGTACTGCTTCCCGTGGACAGAACGCAAATGTGCTCCGCTGAGGAGGAGCGGCTCGTGGGCCTTTACGGCCTCTTCATGGCTGGCGTGCCGTCGAAGCTCTTTGGGCTCGACCTGACAGCGGTCGTCGAACTGGTAGGCCAGCGCAATACCACGCTCGAACTTCGATGCGATGGCAAACAGCTCACCTGTCAGGAGACGCCGGACGGCCAGATCCAGACGTCAGGGGATCACGGCCCCGCCATCGACGCCTTGTCCGGTCGCGGCCTCTCGGTCGAGGAAGCATTGCCTGGCGCACCGGGCAAGCTCGCAATGCTCGCGGCACACATGAACAGCTGATCGAATCTCACCCCGACTCAACGTGGGACGCCCAATTCACTTGCCGCGTGCGACGGGTGAAGTGTCACCGACGCTTGCATCTACGCTCGCACGGTGGCTGCCCCCGACCGCCGGGTATGAGCCGAGCCGATGCGCCGACCGGCGCTATCTGACTCGTTGAAGTTGGGGCGTGATCTTGAGCACGCATTCTGCTCGGTTTGCTACTTCCTGGATCGCGCGGATTTGGCCGTTCTGGCGCACGCACGATTCGTCTGTCCTACCTCAGCACTCGACCGGATCGTCAGCGCTGCGCCCCGCGGAGCCGTTGCCCAAT
>JAYTRT010000699.1:0-9752 GCA_043746045.1 Actinomycetota bacterium
CACAGGGTGATCCCACCTGGCCAGCGCCTCCAGCTTCTCCAACCGACCGGTGCTCAGCTCGACGATCGGCTGATACGCGACCCAGATCTGCCCGGTCGCCAGTGCCTTGCGGACATCGACCGCGAAGGCTGCGAGATCGACCCAGCCCGCCCGACTTTCGTTGACGTCGAGGAAGCGGAGCTGGCGGCCGCCGCCTGTCTGGGCTTCGTCGAGCGCAATCTCCGCGTGATGGAACAGTGAACGAGCCCGACCGGCATTGCGACCCCAGGCAGCTCCGATGCTCGCCGCGATCGAGATCAGGGATCCACCGACCTCGAACGGCTCGGCCAGCACCCGCTCGACGCGAGCCGCAAGAACTCGTGCTTCGTCGACACCGCCGACAGCGCCGAGAACCCCGAAGCGGTCACCGCTGAGCCGCGCCGCGAAATCTCCTCCACGAACCGACGCCGCGAGGCGAGCCCCGAGTTCGACCAGAATCTCGTCACCTGCGTCAGAGCCCAGACGTGCGTTCAGCTGCCCGAACTGATCGATGTCCACGACCACGACGACCGACGAATCCTCGACCGGCGCTGAGTCGAGTTGCGCGAACAGGGCAGCCCGAATCGGGAGACCCGTGAGGTCATCATCGATATGGCCACCGAGAGCCACACGAGCCAGGCCCGCCATCTCGCCGTTGGGCTGCGTGTCGGGCCGTCGGTGTGCCGTACCCCCGACCGGAGACGTCGCCCGGACCGGCGTCGTACGCCGATCACGAGTGGCCAACTGCGTCTGCTCGTCACTGACCAACCGATCGAAGCGAACGAACGCGACATGCGCACCAGGTCGATCGATGTACCGCACACTTCGCAACCCCAGGACAACCGGCCCGAACGGACGCGAGATCACGACCCGCACATTGTCGAACGTGTCATCGGCCCACGGCGGACCGTTCAACAATCGAGCCAGAGCACTTTTCGATGACCGGTCCGCAAGATCGACGATCGATCGTCCGACGATCTCCGACAACTCGATCTCGAGCGCGCGAAGCAGACCAGGCCCGACCCACAGGATTCGACGATCCCCGGTGTCAACGGTGATGGAGAGATTCATCCGACACTCCGCATGCCACCCACCTGTACACACTGGGGCCGTCGTCAGACCCGTTGCCTGAACGGCGTACGGCGGATCGTAACACGTGTCTGAGGCCCTTTCGGGGGGATTTGATCAACGATCTATCAACTCCACGCCTTTTGCTCACTGCGCCACATCCACCGTCGATGGATTGTGGCAGCACGAATTCGGACGTGCCGCTGACCACCGAGGAGAACCTGATGAATCCGTCGTGCCGTCCCACCCGGGCAAATCCCGCTCATCCGTCGATGGTCGAGACGAACAGAGGGGGAGTCGCCGCCCACCCTCGCTTTGCCGTGCCCGAACATCGGTCCGTCGACCGCCCTCGCCGCACCCGACACCTGAAGGTTTCCGCGCTCGCCACGCTCGGCGCCTCGATCGCGACGATCGCCGCGACATTGATCGTCGCCGGCAACGCATCCGCAGGCATCGTGCCGACAGTGACGATGGGAACGACCGCGAACTACTCGGTGCTGGCAGGCTCGACCGTCACCAACACCAATCCGAGCGTCATCGGTCAGAGTGTCGGTCTGTCGCCGGGCTCGGCCGTGGTCGGCTTTCCGCCCGGCGTCGTTCTGGCGCCGGCGATCATCGATGCAGCGAGCCCCGTCACGTTGCAAGCGCAGAACGATCTGACGACTGCGTATGTCGATGCAGCGGGACGGAGCGTGGAGTTCACGCAGACCAATCCGGACCTCGTCGGCAACACCCTTATCCCTGGCGTCTACGCAGCGACGGCCAAGGCCCCGCTCGGCGTCAGCGGGCAGCTCGTGCTGGATGGCCAGAACAACCCGAACGCCGTGTTCATCTTCCAGACCGACTCGACATTGATCACGAGTACCGGCAGCTCGATCGTGCTGATCAACGGTGCGTCCGAGTGCAATGTCTTCTGGCAGGTGGGCAGTTCTGCGACGCTGGGCAGCGGCTCGGTGTTCGTCGGCAATATCCTGGCCCTGACGTCGATCACCGTGCAGAGCGCCGTCGTCGTCCACGGTCGAGCCCTGGCCCGAAACGGTGCCGTCACTCTCGACAACGACACGTTCACAGCGCCGAGTTGCGTCCCGTCGACAGCGACGTCACCACCGACGACGACAGCCCCGACGACCACGACGTCCCCGGCGACCACCACCTCGACACCCGCAACCACGACACCCCCGACCACGACACCCGCGATCACGACACCCTCGACCACGACCCCTGCGGCGGCAACGGCGTCGTCCAACGTCGCGACCCCGATCTCTGCTGCCGATACGACGACCACCGTCTCGCCGACGGGCGCTGCGTCGACGACGAGCTTCGACGTCACGACGCTCACCCTGCCGTCGACCGGCAATGACGTGGGCGCGACATCGGGCCTGGGAGCGGGCGCTCTACTCGTGGGCGCGGGCGCCGTCTTCGCGGTTCGTCGACGCCGCTCAGCCTGAACCACCGGTCGCCCCCTTCGACGATGTAGAACCCCAGCGAGCAATCGGCCAGCGTCTGAAGAAGGCAGCGTGGGCAATCGTCGTCGTGCCGCCGACACATGCGAGGAGTGCCCACCACATCGATCCGAATTCGAACGCAATCGAAGCCAGGAACGAATGACCTTCACCCGGCCGGAATCGTGAGAACACCGCCCAGAATCCGGTGATGGCCCCGACCACGATGGCGGCCAGTGCTCGGAACCCTATGCGCGCCCAGTGCCAGAGCAACCACGTCGCGACGGCACCGGCAGCGGCGGCCAGCAACGAGTAATGGTCGAAGTGAGTCGTGAACCTCCAACCGAGGATTTCGTTCGGCCACGCCATTGCTCGGAGCCATCGATCGAACGACCCGGTCCGGACAAAGCAGCCGAACGCGAACGACAGCGCCGCTGCGAGGGCCGAGACCATCCCGAACCGCTCGTATCGCCGGTCGTGCAGACGCGGCTTGACAGCTTGGCGCGAGCCGATCCCGAACCAGCGGCGTCGCGTCTCGCCGGGTGTCGTCCTGGAGTGAGGTCCGAACTCGGACGCGCAGAGTCCGGCACCGACGAGAGCCAGCGACCACAGCATCCATCCACCGAACCCCGTCAATCGAGGAACCACCACGACGTTGAACGCAAGCGCCAACGCGAAAAGTCCACGGTTGCGGACGAGCACGGTCCCGAGGACGGACATCGGTATCGGCTTGAAAGGAGCGCGCAGTACCTGCTTGACCTTCGACCGGGGCCGGGTCGCCGACCAGAACGAATACGCGGCGTCGATACCGAGCGCCGTCAGCCAGTACTCGCCCCAGACGTCGCCGATCGATCGCGGGGTTCGCTGATACGCAGCGACCTGATCGACGAGCGAGTGCTCGAGGCTGCGGACGATCCGCCCGCGTATCGGTTCCAGCGGTGCGTCGACGAACACCGGGAGTTCCTCGGCGATGATCTCCCAGTGCCGGCGCAGAACCAGTACCCGACGAGTCACCTGGAGTCGGTGCTCACCGGTCGCCTCGTCGGCCACTTCCAGTTCCTCGCGGACCACCGACTCGTACCGCTCCCACAGCGCATCACGCCAGGCTTCGAGCTGCGCCTTCCATGCGAGCTGCTCGACGGTCGGCTGGCCCCCGACCGACAGAGGCGCTGCCCTCGAGAAAGGCGCTGCCACTGCATCGCGGATTGCTTCGAACGCAACCTCCGGCGCCGGCAATCGGTCACGTGAGGTGACGATGTCGACCATGCTCTTGACCGCGTCCATTCGGCCCCACATCCAGTCGTTGGCCCGCCATTTCTCGGAGATGAATGCCGAGAAGTTGGCGAGGTCGCCGCCAGCGAGCTTCAACCGCGGAGCCAAGGCATCGTTGCCCGTTCGCCGCATCGGAGGCTCGAATCGCGGTCCGTCGTAGTCGAAGCCGTCAGGCTCGGCGTCGCTCCTCGGTGCAATGCACATCGGACTGAGGTTGGACCCGCCGATCTGCACATAGTTGACCTGACTCGCCTGTCCGGCAGCGATGCCGTGATGCACGCCCACTGTCCTGCGGTCGATCAGTCGGAGGTAGGCGATCGACCTGGCGTTGTTCGGCTTGATCCGCTGTGCGAGTTGAACCAGAACCGGGTCGGCACCCGGCACGTCGGTGACGTCGACGGTGCTCAGTGCCGAAGCGATGTCACCGAGGGCGGACCAGATCAGGTCGACGACATCAGCCGAGGTGGGATCGGGCACCGCGGAGGCGGTTCGGTCGAGCGGGTCCGTCGGCGTTGTTCCGTACAGGTGCCGGATGACCAGAGCGACGTCGCCGTTCCCTGCGGCTCCAGAGGCGAGGTCCCGGTCCGGCAACGGAAGTTTCGTGGCGAGAAGGGCGATGTCCGATCGGCTCCGCAGCGATCGAACCGCCGACGACATCGCAGCGATCACTCCCGAGGCGTCCCGGGTCGCAGCCGCTGCCGATTCGAGACCGACGCGGTCGACGATCGCCGTCAGCAACTGTGCGAGTTGCATGTTGTGGTACGCCCTGATCTTGGCATTCCCGACGCCGGCCAGATCGAGTGTCGCGGGCGGATCAAGTGTCGCGACCGGATCGAGTGTCGCGGCCGGATCGAGTGTCGTGATCGTGGTCGATCTGAGCCTCGCCTCTTCGGCCAGCCTCGCCCAGCGGGTGAGCATCGCGGCACTCCGCGCCAGCGCGGCGAACGGGCGCACGGCGGACTCCGGGGCCGCTCCCGAACCCGGCGAGAGTTCACCTTCGAGAGCGAGGCGGAACCTGGTCGCGATCGACAGGCTCGGCGTTCCGAGTGGCGACTGTGGCACCGCCCAATCAACCGGTCGCCACAGCAGTTCGGTCGTCGGGTTGAGCAGGACGCCCATGATCCGTGTCGCATCGACGGCTGCATCGGAGGCCGTGTATTCGAGGTCGGTGACGTCGATCCTGTTGGGTTCCGGCAACGGTCCGACCTGCGCCGACCATGCCTTCCACGACTCGATCGCGTCTGCGTTGTGGCGTCTGATGACCTCGACATCGTCGAGTATCGATTCGGACATGAAACCACCGAGGATGCCCTTCAGGGTCCTGCCGAATCCGGGGACACGGTCGCGCTGATGGTCATTCGATGTCACGGGAGCGATCACAGCGGGGCTCGGCTGCATGTACACCAGCCATCGGTCGGTCACCGTTCTGGCCGGGATGTTCGGCAGGCCCTGCAGCGCCCGCGCGACCGGGATGTTGTCGACCACTCCTCCGTCGAGCAGCCAGATCTCTGGTTCCGCACCCGACGCCGACAGCGGCTCTACTGTCCCGGGAAGTTGGAGACGACCGCGCATGGCGTCGACGTCGAACCTCATTGGTTCGAACGCCGTCGGAAACGACGCTGTCGTTCGCGCGGCCTTCGCCAAGTCGTCGACCGAACTCGACAGCCTCAGGTCGCTGACGGTTGCGTCATCACCGAAATGGCGGAACCGGAACAGCGCTCCTGACCGTCGAGCCTGCTCCTGGCTGAAATCGTCGTCGACGATCTGGACTGCTTGACCGTCGAGCACGGTTGCGCTGAGGAAGATGTCCAGCCTGTGCTGGAGCGGGAACCGATCGGCGACGATCTGTTGTTCTTCGACCGTTGGATGTTCGGGGTCAGCGGGAACCGGCCGAGCGAGACCTTCGATCTTCTCGACGATCTGCTGCTTGAAGTAGAGACCGTCGAGCAGCGATCGGCGGCGGGCGGTCGTCGTCTCCGCACCGTGGACGGCGTTGTCGTCCAGCAACTGTTTCAAGCCGGCCACGTTCAGCCACGTCGAACGCATCTCACTGACCGGGCGCCCATGGAGCATCGCCGAGGCTGCCAGCACGGCGTTCAGACCACCGGCGCTGGCCCCGGACATGACGTCGACTTCGACCGCGTCGTAGCGGCCGACATCGAGCAACTTCGAATAGAAGTCTGCGCCACCGCCGCTCGCCCGTCGGAAGTGATCGACTTCTGCCACCGCGCCGCCGATCCACACAGCGAGGCTGACACCTCCGCGCATTCCGAGCGCCAATCGCAACGTCGTGACGTTCGATGCGGGTTGGGACACCAACGGATTCTGCCACAGTGCGCGAACCTGGCTGGATGGCCCCGTCGTTCGACGTTCGGTGTCCACCCGAATCGTTCGAGCACCGCATCGGGAGGCCCCACCATTAGTCTCGGCGCCATGCCCGAAGCCTTCATCGTCGATGCCGTCCGCACCCCAGTCGGGCGGCGCGGCGGTTCACTCAGCACCGTTCATCCTGCTGACCTCGGTGCGCACAGCATCAAGGCCCTGATCGACCGCACGGGCATCGATCCCGGGGCCGTGGACGATGTCGTGTTCGGCAACGTGGACTCGATCGGGCCGCAGTCCGGTTGCATCGCCCGAACGGCCTGGCTGGCCGCAGGGTTACCCGAGCATGTGCCCGGGACGACGATCGACCGCCAGTGCGGTTCGGCGCAACAGGCTGTCCACTTCGCAGCCCAGGCCGTGATGAGCGGGACGATGGACCTCGTCGTCGCAGGCGGCGTCCAGAACATGAGCATGATCCCGATCTCGTCGGCAATGACTGCGGGCCAGGCGTACGGGTTCGACGATCCGTTCACCGGCTCGACAGGCTGGACGACGCGTTACGGCAGCGGTCTGGTCGACCAGTTCGTCGGCGCCGAGATGATGGTCACCAAGTGGAACCTGTCGCGTGAGGAGATGGAGGAGTTCGCCGTCGAATCCCACGTTCGTGCCATTCGCGCCCGGGCCGAAGGACGCTTCGAGGGCCAGATCGCTCCGCTCAACGGGCTCGACTTCGATGAGGGCCCGCGTGAGCCCAACTGGGAGAAGATCCGATCCCTGAAGACGTTGATGCCCGATGGCAAGCTGACGGCTGCCTGTGCGAGCCAGATCAGTGACGCGTCGGCCGCCTTGCTGATCGCCAACCAGCAGGCGATCGAGGATCACAACCTGACCCCACGCGCCCGAATCCATCACATCAGCGTCCTCGCCGATGATCCGATCATGATGTTGTCGGCCCCGATTCCCGCCACACTGCGTGCACTGAAGAAGACGGGCCTCACACCGGATGACATCGACCTGGTCGAGATCAACGAGGCGTTCGCACCGGTCGTCCTGGCATGGATGCGCGAGACGGGATTCGACCACGCCAAGGTCAACGTCAACGGTGGCGCGATCGCGCTCGGGCATCCGCTCGGTGCAACTGGCGCACGACTGATGACGACGTTGTTGGCCGAATTGGAGCGCACCGGCGGCCGTTACGGATTGCAGACGATGTGCGAGGGCGGCGGCCAGGCCAACGTGACGATCATCGAACGCCTCTGAGAGCCAGAGAGGACGCCAGATGAGCACCGCCAGATGAGCACCGCCAGATGAGCACGGTTCGTCTGGCCGGCGAATCCGATCTGGTCCGCATCAGCCGTACGGCGATGCACGCCTTCGCCGCTGACCCGGTGATGCGCTGGTTCTTCCCGGACGACGACGAGTATCACGGCGGCGACGGCCTGATCATGCGGCCACTGATGCGCCGCTGGCTCGCGCACGGCCACACGTACACCACCGACGACGGCGTCAGCGTTGCTGCGTTCCTCGCCCCGGGGCGGCCGGACTTGGACGCCGACCTGGAGCCCGAGCCGGGCTCGCCACCGATCTCACCGGATCTCGCCGCCAGGTTCGGTGCGATCGGCCCGATCATGCAACAGCACACCCCGCCCGAATCGCACTGGTACCTCAACCTGCTCGGCACACACCCACATTGGCAACGGCAAGGGCTCGGCGCCCTCGTGATCAGCCCGGTCACCGCTGCCTGCGACCGCGACGGCCTACCGCTCTATCTCGAGACCGAGACCATCGAGAACGTGGCGTACTACTCGCACCTCGGCTTCACCGTACGGAGCGAATGGGATGTCCCCCTCGACGGTCCGCACATGTGGGGAATGCTCCGCCAGCCCGCCGGCTGAGCGCCGACATGTTTCTGACGATGCGTTAGATTCGTCCCCGTCCACACTCGGGGGGTTTTGCGCATGCACGATCTGATCATCAGCGGAGGAACCGTCGTCGACGGCACCGGCGCACCACGTTTCATCGCCGACATCGCGATCGACGACGGCCGGATCTCCGCCATCGGCCACGATCTGGGCGATGCCGTCGAGATGGTCGATGCCACCGGGTTGATCATCACGCCGGGCTTTGTCGACATCCACACCCACTACGACGGCCAGGCCACCTGGGACACGCTGCTCGAGCCGTCGAGCGGTCACGGTGTGACCACCGTCGTCGCCGGCAACTGTGGCGTTGGCTTCGCACCCGTTCATCCCGGCAAGGAGGAGTGGCTGGTGCAGTTGATGGAAGGCGTCGAGGACATTCCCGGCACAGCGCTGCACGAAGGCATCTCCTGGGGATGGGAGAGCTTCCCCGAGTACCTCGACGTACTGGATTCGCGTCAGTACTCGATGGACATCGCCACGTACATCGGCCATGGACCGTTGCGCGCGTACGTCATGGGTGACCGCGGTGCCCGTAACGAGCCGGCCGACGCCGACGACATCGCCGGGATGCAGCGTCTCGTCACCGAGGCGATCCAGGCCGGAGCGATCGGTTTCTCGTCCAGCCGGACATTGGCCCACAAGGCGCGCGACGGCGAGCCCGTCCCCGGAACCTTCGCCGCCGAGGACGAACTGAACGGCATCGCCGACGGAGTCGTCGACGCTGGTGGCGGCCTGTTCGAGGTCGCGCCGCAGGGTCTCGAGTTCGAGGAGGACATCTTCCTCGCCGAGGTGGACATGCTCAGTCGAATCGCGTTACGCACCAAACTGCCGGTGACGTTCGCGATGTTGCAGAACGACCGCAATCCGATGTCGTGGAAGCACGCGCTGACCAAGGTCGACGAAACCAATGCCGCCGGTGGGATCATGCGTCCGCAGATCGCCGCACGACCGTTCGGGATGATGATCGGCTGGGCCAACAACAATCCGTTCAC
This sequence comes from Actinomycetota bacterium, assembly GCA_043746045.1. Lineage (GTDB taxonomy): Bacteria > Actinomycetota > Acidimicrobiia > Acidimicrobiales > Ilumatobacteraceae > WLMZ01. The sequence goes on from JAYTRT010000699.1 coordinate 9,037, forward strand.
CAAGCGTCCGACCGTCGTCGAGCTGACCGATCATCTCGATCCGCTGGCCCTTCGCGCCGAGTTGCGCAAGCCCGAGGTGAAGGCGATGGTGCTCTCCGAAGCCGATGGCGCGCCCGATTCGACGATCCAGTTCGACGGACTGAGCGCTTTGCTGCAGGCCAGCCTCGACAAGATCTATTACATGGGTGCCACGCCCAACTACGAACCAGACGCCGATCAGACCGTGGCCGAACTGGCCGCTGCGAAAGGCGTCCCGCCTCTCGACATGGCCTACGACCTGCTCAACGAGAACGACGGCAACGCGTTTCTGATGCTGCCGTTCTTCAACTACGTCGGTGGCACCCAGGACGCGATCCACGAGATGCTCCAACACCCGGCAACCGTGTCGGGTCTGTCCGATGGTGGCGCCCACTGCCGGATGATCTGCGATGCGTCCATCCCCACCTACGTGCTCAGCCACTGGGCTCGGGATCGCAAAGGGGCCAGATTGACACTCGAACAAGCCGTCAAGGTGCAGACAATGGACACCGCCGAAGTCGTTGGATTCCACGACCGCGGCACGCTGCAGATCGGCAAGCGCGCCGACATCAACGTGATCGATTTCGAGGTGCTGAACATCGATTACCCGACCGCGGTGGACGATCTGCCCGCAGGCGGACGCCGCTTGATGCAACACGCCACCGGGTATGTCGCAACCATCGTCCACGGCGAGATCA
>JAYTRT010000700.1:0-3138 GCA_043746045.1 Actinomycetota bacterium
CGGCGTGCCGTCGGCCAACAGAGCAATGCACAGCCGACTGACAGCGCTGCGCATCCGGCGAAGACCAGCGCCGGTCCGCCGACGGTCAGAATCGCGCTGGCCAGAAGCGGGCCGACCAGAACGCTCAGGCTGTCGGCGTTTCCGGTCAACAGGTTTGACGGCGACGAGGTCGGACGGGCTCACGATCAGTCCTGGAGCAATGACCGAGATCGATGGTCGGATGAACGTGATCGCATTGATTGCCACGGCGGCGGCACCGAGCACGAGCACCGGCCGCAAGCCGCTCAGCGCGACAACAGCGGTCGCTGTGAGCGAACCGGCCTGGACGACGTAGACGATGGCCAGGACTCGGTCCGGATGGAGACCATCGGCAGCACGTCCGGCCAACGGGGCGACGAACGCTGACGGCACGAGCAGCGCGATTGCCGCGACCCCGGCCGTGCTGGGGCCACCGTGTTCGTAAGCGAAGACGAGGAGCGCTACCCAGAGCGCCCATTCGGCGATCGCTGAACCGGTGTACGCAGCAAGGAGGCGACCGAGTGGACGGTTGGCGAACACAGTTCGCACGGGCGTGTGGGCCAGCATGATCGCGCGCAGTCGGGTGGACAACACAGAGGCATCGTTGCTTCAGTCCGGCGTGGCGGCCGGGTATTCGGGACACGTGGAGTGGTAGCTGCCGAGACTGCCGACGTATGTCGTCCACTCGTCGCGGGTGAGGTTTCGACCGGCGATCGCGCATGCGGCAGTCACCCACCGTTGCGGATCGAGGTTCCACATCGCGACACCTCTCATGTCTCCGAGTCCGATCGCAGCAGCGGAGCCGTCATCGGAGAGATCAATCGCGATCCCAGGGGTCGGCGACACCTCGATCGGGTCGCCGAGGCGAGTTCGGGACTCGAGGTCGAGGAGCAGCACGGTGCCATCACTCCCGGCGCCGAGCAGCAGCTTGCCGTCGCTCGAAAAGGTCAACTGTTGGATGAAGCCACGGGCTCCGGACAGCGATTCTGTCTGCGCGGCGGTCGTCGGGTCGAAGATGCCGAGCGAACCGTCGAAGAGGGAAGCGACCACGAGACCCGTGGGGCTCACAGATACGGACTGGATCCCGAAGTTGCTGTTGCTCCCCATCTCTCGGCCGGTCGCCGCATCGAAGACGAAGAGGCCGAAGGCAGCCACGTACACACGGGATCGATCGTTGCTGAATGCGAGTGAACCAACCGCTGGAACATTCCCGGTGGACGTCGTCGGGAGCTGCATTTTCTGGATCTGTCGGCCGGTGGCGGCGTCGAATTCGGCAATGCTGCCGTCGCTGTGGCCGAGCAGCACCGTGCTGCCATCGCTACTTGCACCGGCAGCGGTCGGGACGTCGCTGAGATCGAACGCGAATGATCGGCGTTGTCCGGTGACGAGGTCGTAGGTGCCGATCTGCCCGTCGCTGAACGCCCCGTAGACGATGTCGCCGATGGTGCCCGCGAACAGGAACGACGGAAATCCGGGAATGGCCGTGTCCGTTGCGCTGTCCCACAGTGTGTAGTCGAGATCGAAGGGGGCTTTCCTCCCGTTGCGGATGCCGACGAGCAGCGTCTTTCCGTCCGGGAGGATGGAGATGGCGACCTTTCCAGCGGCGACGCGCCTCTGGATCGGACCGCCGCCGTCGATCCGCCACCGGCCGAGGACTCCGTCGTTGTTACCCACGGCCACGAGCATCGTGCCGTCCACACCAGTGATCACATCGAGGTCCGTGGCCGTCCCTTTCTGATTCTGGAGGACGCGTCCGGTGCGCTGGCCGGTGTCGAGAGAGCGTTCGCGGATCAGCCCGAAGTAGTTCGCACACCACAACTGATCGGTGTCGACGGAGAACGCCAATGACGAGCATTCCCCGAATTCGTAGTTGGAGCCGCTCTCATTCCATCGGACGCTGCCGGCGACAGGATCGATGCGCGCAATCGATCCGGTCTGGTTCCCCGACGAGTCGACGAACACCCCGCGTGTGACGAGCGTCGAGCCATCAGAACTGAATCGGAGCTGCCCGCCTGTCGAGCCGGTCGGAACCGTGATCGATCCGCTCTGTGCGAACGTGACGGGATCGAAGATCCGGAGAACCTCGCCGGTGGAGCCGAGGAAGAGACGGCCATCGGGGGAGTAGGCGAGCCCGCCTCCGTCGCCGTTGTCGGCTGACGTCGGGGCACCGGGGAGGGCGGGCAGATCGGCCACAGCGGTACCGGTGGTGGTGTCGAAAATGGTTGCTCGCCCCACGCTGTCGGCGGCGAGTACGAGCCGTGTGCCGGTGTTGTCGATCGCCATCGGGCCCAACAGCTGTGGCGTCGCGATCGGCCGTCCGACAAGGTGTCCGGTGGAGAGATCGAACGCGCCCGCCATCGACGTGCCGCTGGCGTCGACCGTCCATTCGGCGGCGTAGCGACCGTTCGTGCTGACGGCGAGATCCATCGGGTCGTCGGCGACGATCGGAAGCGGATCCAGTTGGATCGCGACCGCGCCGGTCACGGAGTCGATGACTCGAGCCGGACCTGCGCCGCGCGTGTTCGGTGAATACGTGGTCAGAAGCATCTCCGTCGTACCCGGGATGGCGGTGCCCTGTAGAGCGAGGGCCCCGGGAAAGCGCAGATAGCCGAGAAAGCCCGGATCGAAGGTGAACGTGCCGAACAGCGCAGACTTCGACGTTGCGTCGGGGGCTCGTTTCCATGCCTCGACGGCAAGCAGGGCGGCGAGATCGCGTTGTGACGACCGTGCCGAGAGCGAACGGGTGGCGAGCGTGGTCAGCTCGGACCCTGTCTCCGCGTTCTGCGCCTTCGTGGCAGCCGCCTCGGCGTCTTTCGCTGACGCATCGGCGGTTGCTCGCTCGCCCAGAGCGAGGGCTCGCTGCGTATCCGCCTCGGCGCGCTGACTGTCGGCGATCTGTTGCTGCTGCTCGGCGATGGTCTGTTGCTGCACGGCGATGCGCTGTTGGCGGTCTGCGCGCTGGCGCTGCACCAGTGCCACCGCTCCTGCGACGAGCGCTACGACGAGGACGACTGCGATGCCGACCAGCGAACGTCGGAGGCGCCTGTTCTGGCGGATCTTGTCGGCGAGCCGTCGTTCGCGTTCGCGTTCGATCACGGTTGCGCGATCAAGCGACTCAGC
>JAYTRT010000701.1:0-3136 GCA_043746045.1 Actinomycetota bacterium
GGCGCCGCGCCACGTCAGTTCGATCATGCTGCCGCGTTCGCCGGCACCCGGTCCGCTGACCGTTCCGGATCCGAACAGGTCGCCAGCGCCCGTCGTCGCACCGTTGACCGTGGTGTGGGCCAACTGCTGGGCGAAGGTCCAGTACATGTCGGCGAACGACGTCGCGGTGACCGGCGTCCCGTTCAACTCGACCGTGAGCTGGATGTCCAACCCCCATGGCCGCTGAGCACGCAGATACGGATCTGGCTGAGGGTCCTGCAACGGCGCAGCGACGAGGTGTGGGCGAAGCGCGTCGAGCGTGACGACCCACGGAGAAATGCTGGTGGCGAAGCTCTTGGCGAGATTCGGCCCGAGCGGCTGGTATTCGAATCCCTGCACGTCGCGGGCCGACCAATCGTTGAGCAGCACGACGCCGAAGACGTGCTGATCCGCGTCGTCCGGAGCAATTCGCGTCGCTCGCCGGCCGCCGACGACGAAGCCGACCTCGAGCTCGAAATCGAGCGAGGCAGACGGCGCGAGCGCAATCACACCATCCGGGGCGGGGAACAGTCCGTGGGGTCTGACGACGGGTGTGCCGCTGACCGCTACTGTGCCGGAGCGGCCGTGGTACCCGACCGGGAGCTGACGCCAGTTGGCGAGCAGCGGTTCGCTGCCGGGCCTGAGGATCCTGCCGAGGTTCGTCGCATGATGGATCGAGGAATAGAAGTCGACGTAGTCGCCGACGGATATCGGCATCCGTACTTCCACCTCGTCGACCGGCCACAGCAGATCCATCCGCTCTCGACCGCACAACAGATCGGCTGCGGCGGAGCGGATCGCGGGCCCGCTGTCGGACTCCATCAGCGGATTCAGCGTCGATCGCCGGGTCACGTCGGCGTCGATCCCTGCGGCTGCGAGATCGAGGACGTGATCGCCGATCCTGACGACGACGCGAGGTGCTTCACCGATCGGTCGCACGACACCGAACGGGAGGTTCTCGATCGGGAAGTCCGAGCCATCGGGAACGGGCGCCCACGTCTGCGTCATCTCAGAGGTTGCCACGCCGGTCCTGGTCGCGCTCGATCGCCTCGAACAGGGCCTTGAAGTTCCCCTCGCCGAAGCCGGCCGCACCACGCCGTTCGATGATCTCGAAGAACACAGCGGGCCGGTCGGTGATCGTCTCCGTGAAGATCTGCAGCAGATACCCGTCGTCGTCCATGTCGGCCAAGATGTTCAACCGTTGCAGATCGTCCCAGGCCAGGTCGAACCCGGCCAGACGTATCTTGGCGTCGTCGTAGTAGGTGTCGGGAACGCGCATGAACCGCACGCCACGGTCACGCAGGGCTTGGACCGTCGTCACGATGTCGTTGGTTCGCAGGGCGATGTGCTGCACCCCGGCACCGTCGTAGTGCTCGATGTACTCCTGGATCTGGCTCTTCTTGCGGCCGTCGGCGGGCTCGTTGATCGGCATGATGATCCCGGCGCCGTTCCACACGACGGTCGACATCAGCGCCGAGTGTTCCGTGCGAATCTGGTCGTCGTCGAAATGCTGCATCGCCGCGAACCCGAAGACCTCGCCGTAGAAGCCGACCCAGTCGTCGAGCTTTCCCTTCTCGACGTTGCCGACGACGTGATCGATGTCGGTGAGGCCGACCGGCGGACCGACGTTGGGATTGGGCAGGTTGTCGGTCGAATAGCCGGGTTCCAGGATGCCGGTCGCATATCGAGTGCGGTTGACGAACGTGTGCACTGTTTCGCCGAATGCCTCGACCTGCGCCAGTTCGAGTTCTCCGTGCTGGTCGGTCTCCCGCCATGGTTCACGAACCGGCCTTGCGCCGCGGGCGACAGCGGAATGGAATGCGGCAGCTGCGTCGTCGACCAGCCAGGCGAGGTCGTGGACACCGTCGCCGTGACGACGAACGTGATCGGCGATCGGCGAATCGGCGCAAAGAGCTCCGCTGACCACGAAGCGGATCTGACCCTGCTCCAGCACATAACTGGCCTTCGAGGTCATGCCGGTCTCCGGCCCAGCGAATGCAGTACACCGGAAGCCGAAGGCCGACATCAAGAATCCGGCGGTCGTGCGGGCGTTGCCGACCCAGAATTCGACGCAGTCCCACCCGAGGAGTTCAGCGGACGCAGGACGGGAGTCGACGACGGAAGGGCTCATCCACTGATGATCGGCCAGACCGTCGATCACGTCAACTGAGTGGGCCGCACTTGAGCACTCTGCAACACCACTGGCCGTCGATGGAGCACACTGTTCAACATGGGTCTTTCGAATCAGGCGTCACCGGACCGGTTGCTGTTCAGCGAACTGTCGCGTTCGACGAGGCCGAATGTGTTGGAGTTGTCGAGGCGACTCGGGCTGGCTCGCAACACGGTGCAGGCGAGGATCGATCGACTGCAGCGTTCCGGCGGGATCGTCGGCTATGCACCACTGGTCGACCTGCCGTCGCTCGGCTACGGCGTACTTGCATTCACGACGCTCGAGATCGCCCAGGGGATGGAACAGACCGTCATCACCGGCCTCGCCAACATCGCCGAGGTACTGGAGACCCACAAGATCACGGGGCCGGGAGATCTTCTGTGCAGGATCGTGGCGCGCAGCAACGATCACCTGCATGATGTGCTCGAACAGGTGCTGTCACTCGGCGGTATCGCGCGAACGACGACCGCACTGGCTCTTGCATCGCCGATCGAGAAGATGCATCCCTCCCCCGACGCAGTCTGCGGACTGACCTGACTGCGATGACAGGCACTCAGGACGCGCCGGCGACGCTGACGAGGACGAGCGCGCCGACGGCCATCGCCATGCCGAACGCCTGTGATCTGGACACCCTCTCCTTGTCCAGGCCAAAGGCCAGCAGCACCGTGCTGACCGGATAGAGAGCCACCACGACGACCACGATCGACAACAGCCCACGGCGGACGGCGATCAGATAGAGGAAGTTGGCGGACATGTCGAGCGCCCCTGCAAACGCGGCCAGCTTCCAGATGCCAACTGCCCCTCGGCCGTTCGCTCCACGGGCGAGCGCAATCATCGAGATCAGCACGACCGACACGACGCGCGACGACACGAGCGGCCAGACCCCGCTGACTGCGGTGGTCTCGCCGAGGGCGATGAAGATCACCGCAAACCCGACACCACCGAGCA
>JAYTRT010000702.1:0-3134 GCA_043746045.1 Actinomycetota bacterium
AAAACGACACGAACCGAACCCCGCTGAGGGTTCGGTCCGTTTCCGATCTCCTGAGAGATCACATTAGTGGCGGGGGCAGGATTTGAACCTGCGACCTTCGGGTTATGAGCCCGACGAGCTACCGAGCTGCTCCACCCCGCGTCGTGTTGTGGCTTCACGCTAGCGACCCGCTGCCGTGCCCACAACCCGAACTAGGGTGCTGGCATGGGCGTGTTCTCGAAGAAGGTCAAGGTCGACCCTGCTGAGCTCGAGGCGATGCGCGAAGAGCTGCAGTCGGTCCGGTCCCGGCTCGATTCAGCCGACCTGGCCAAGGAGATGCTCGAGGCGCACGTGCGCATGCTCAACGAGACGGCCAAGATCCTCACGACTCGGGCGAACACGGTTGATGGGTTGACCGCCCGGTTCGGCGAAGTGGACGACCTCAAGGTCCAGGTCGGTCAGATCGAAGGGCTGAAAGCTCAAGTTGCCAAGATCGACTCGATCAACAGCCGGCTCGCTGCACTCGATGGGGTGAACGCACGCTTGGGCGATCTCGATGGGGTCAACGCACGGCTTGCCGCACTCGATGGCGTCGCCGCAAAACTCACCGCGCTGGATGAGCTGACCGAGAAGATCGACGGGCTCAGCGGTCAGGTCACGTCATCGGCCACCGATGCCCGCTCGGCCAAGGAACAGATCGTCTCGTTGAACGAGCGGGTCTCGAACATCTCGACCGAGCTGGCCAATCAGCTCACCGAGCTCAGTAGCGACATGGACCGACTGGGCAGCAAGCCCTCGGCCGCTCCTGCTGTGATCGTCGGCGACCAGACCGCCAATGAGGAGATGATCGAGGAGCTGCACGAGGCACAGGTCCGCCTCGCCGCCGAGCAGGCCCGCTACGAGATTGCCTTCCGGCAGGACCTGGCCACCTTGGCCGATCAGGTCAAGCGCCCCCGCACCTGACTCGTGGGGTTCCGACCGAGCGGGGTCATGACACGCGACTGAACCCCGATTCGACGAGCCGGGTTCAGCTTCCCTGGAGCAGTTTGACGGCCTGCGCGATCAGGTTGCGAGCCTGCGACTGCTTGGATCCGTAGGTCGCATAGTCCGGTGGCGTTTTGGCGAGCGCCAGATCGGCTTCGTCGAACAACTGCTGCGCCTGCGTCAGGAGTTGGTCAGGCGTCAGCGTGGCGTTCGGCGCAGAGTTACTGGTGCCTGACGTGTTGGGCGTCGTGGTCGAGGTTCCACCTGTGGACCCGCCGGTGGAAGTACCCCCACTGGACGTGCCACTGCTGCTGGACGTCGACCCCGACCCAGTCGTGCGGTCGCCGATGTTGGCGGTGAACCCCGGGAACAGCTGGGCGAGTGCTCCGCCGATCGAATCGTCGATCACGGCGTTCACGTTGTACGAGACGATGACTTTGCGGTACGCGGCCTGACCGCTGACGGACACGAACAACGGTCTGAGATACAGCAGACCTCCGGCAATGGGCACGAGTTGCACGTCACCGAACCTGACCTCAGACCCACCTCCGCTGCTGTTCAACAGGGTCAACTCGCGAGAGATTGCATCGGTGGATTCGGCGTTGGTGGCCACCTTGGCCGGACCGTCGACGTTGCTCGTGACGACGAACGCGGTGAGCTGTCCGTACGAAGCTGGATCGCTGGAGGCAACCATGAACGACTGCAGCTCGAGACGTTTGTCGTCTTTCGAGTACGGCACGAACGGTCTCAAGATCGAGAACACCCCCGGAACGTCTGGACCGGTGTCGGGCGCATGGAACATCGTGTAATACGGAGTGAATCGTTGCGACGTGCTCCCGGAATCGTCGGCGGCCTGCGCGCTGGCGGCATCGGTTGCAGCAGTCGTATCGGCTGGCGCCGTCGACGGAAGCCGCGGCGACAGCGAAGGAGCCTGGGCAACGCTCCACGCCCCCGTCCTCTCGAAGAACTCTGTCGGAGCCAACTGGTAGCGGGCGTATGCCGCCGTCTGGACCCGGAACAGGTCCTCGGGGTAACGCAGGTGAGCGGGGAGACCGTCCGGCATCTTCGACGAGGACACGAACAGGTTGGGGAACGCCGATTCCCACGCCTTCAGAATCGGATCCTTGGTGCCCATGTCGTAGTAGGTCACGGTGCCGTCGTAGGAATCGACCGTGACCTTGACGCTGTTGCGGACGTAGTTGAACGAGTGGTCGAGGCCGCTTCTCGGGTCGAGCTGACTGCGATCGCCATCCTGTGCGTAGGGATACTGATCCGTGGTGGTGAACGCGTCGATGACCCACAGCACCTTGCCGCCGATGACAACGGGATACGGATCACGATCGAAGTACAGGAACGGGGCCAGCTTCTGCGCCCGGGCCCGGACATCGCGAATCCATTGAACGCGTGAGTTGTCGGTGATCGACGCCGAGCCCCACAGGTTGTAGTCGAAGAAGGACCACGCGAACGCCAGCTTGCGGAATGGGGAATTGAGCCGGACGCCGCCGGTGCCGGTATAGGCGCTGGTCGCCGAGCCCTCACATGGCTTCTCCGTCGTCGTGGTGTCGACAACGGCGAAGTCGTCGATAGCCGCACTGAAATACAGCTCGGGATGATCGGTCTTCAGCTCCTGATACAGCGGCCGATTGTTATCGCCGACCGCGCCGGCCGGAGCAGCAACGACACCGCATCCGTGGGTCGCGATCAGGTGCTTACCCTGCCAGGACGTGTTCGCGACGTTCTTCAGATCGAGCTCGCGTGCGGCGACGACCGTCTGCTGCAGACGACCAGCGATGTCGTACCGGTCGACGTAGAGATTCTTGATCGCGAGACCGGCGACCTGACCCTCGTCAAGAGTGAATCGACTCAGCAGAACCGTTGGATCGAGCAGACGGACGTCTTTCAAGGGCGCGACGTCCTTGGTGATCGACGCGGCAGTCAGCGCGCTGAACCCGACCTGTTTGGTGGTGACGTTGTCGATGCCCAGCGCGGACCGGGTGGCCGTGATGTTGCGATCGATGTACGGCGATTCCTTCTGCTTCTGATCGGGGTTGACGACGAGCGCCTGGACGATCGACGGATAGATGACGCCACCGACCAGCGCGATGACGACCCACAGCGCCGAGGCAACGAGCGGGATTCGCCACGATCCGGACCGGATGCTGTAGAGGAAC
>JAYTRT010000703.1:0-3133 GCA_043746045.1 Actinomycetota bacterium
GGCGAGCTCGACCGCGGCCTCGGCTGACGGTACGCCGGTGCGGTGAATACCAGGATCGATGTCGATCACGACACCCAGGATCTGCGTCGCTGCGGTTGCTGCGCAGCCGAGTCGAGCGACGTTGTCGAGGTCGTCGACGACGACGGTCAGATCGGCGGACGCACCCAGCAGAGCAATCAGCCGGGCGATCGCCCGATCGGTGACGATCGGCGACGTGATGTGCAGCCCGGATATTCCGGCGGCTGCCATGACCTCGGCCTCGCCGAGCTTGGCGCAGCACAGGCCCACCGCCCCGGCGGCCATCTGGCGGCGGGCGATGTCGACACTCCGGTGCGTCTTGGCATGCGGACGCAACGCAACATCGTGTGCTGCCGCCAGGCCGGCCATCGTGGCGATGTTGCGATCGAGAAGATCCAGATCGACCACGAGTACGGGCGTGTTCAGTTCACCACGCGATCCGGGCCGGTCGATCAACTCGTGGTGCAGCTCGAGGTCGTCCATTCGCTTCTCACTCCTTCGTCACCCCGAGTCTCGCATCGGTCGTCGTCCTGGACGGAATACGCCAGGAGCGCAGAGTGTTCAGGTAGTTGAGCACGCAAGTAAATCATCGAAGAGGACGATCATGAACACAGAATTGGAACTCGGACTGGGCACGTTCGGCGATGTCACAGTCGCAGCGGACGGCACACCGTCGAGCGATGCGCACGTGATCCGCGACGTGATTGCCGAAGCGGTCCTGGCCGACGAGGTCGGCGTCGACTTCATCGGTGTCGGCGAGCACCACCGCGACGATTTTGCGGTCTCGTCCCCGGAGATGGTGCTTGCCACCATTGCCGGGCGCACCACGCGGATCAGACTCGGATCTGCGGTGACCGTGCTGAGCTCCGACGACCCCGTTCGAGTCTTCCAGCGCTTCGCAACGTTGGACGCTGCCTCCAACGGTCGCGCCGAAGTGATCCTCGGCCGCGGGTCGTTCACGGAATCCTTTCCGCTGTTCGGCTTCGAACTGAGTCAATACGAAGAACTGTTCGAGGAGAAGCTCGACCTGTTCGTGCAACTGCTGAAAGAACGGCCCGTCACCTGGTCCGGTCGGACCCGAACCGGCCTGAGTGGCCAACACGTTCATCCGCACACCGAGTCCGGGGCGTTGAAGACGTGGATCGGTGTCGGTGGCAGTCCGGAATCGGTCGTACGCGCAGCGCATCACGGCCTGCCGTTGATGCTGGCCATCATCGGCGGCGAAAGCGCACGATTCGCCCCGTTCGTCGACCTCTACCATCGAGCGCTGAAGCAATTCGGTGGCCCGGATCGGCCGTTCGGCGTGCATTCGCCCGGGCACATCGCCGAGACCGACGAAGCCGCACGCGAACAACTCTGGCCGCACATGAAGGCGATGCGCGACCGCATCGGCGCCGAGCGCGGCTGGGGTCCGATGGGCAGGGCAGAGTTCGACCGCCAAGCAGGACCCGAAGGTTCGTTGTACGTCGGTTCGCCGGAGACGGTGGCCCGCAAGATCGTCGCGACCGCTCAGACGCTCGGTCTCTCGCGCTTCGATCTCAAGTACAGCGCAGGCACATTGCCCCACCAGCAGATGATGCGCAGCATCGAGCTGTACGGAACCCACGTGATCCCGTTGGTTCGAGAGATGTTGGAGTCCGGCGTGGAATCACGGGGCGAGCTGCTCGAGGCCTGACGCTGATCGACGGTGACCTCGGCTCACGTCCGCTGATGCCACGAGACGCCCAGCGTGCTCGACTCGACCCGACTCTCGGCACGACGAGACGAGACGAGACGAGGGATTGGACATGAACGAGACCGGTCGGCAGACGATCACCGTGGGTTCGACGAACGGCATCGCGTCCATCGTGTTGGACAATGGCCCCGTCAACCTGTTCGACGGCCCGATGTTCGCCGAACTCGCCGCAGCGATCGATGATGTCGCTGGCGACGACAGCATCCGAGTGCTGATCCTGTCGTCGTCGAATCCGGACTTCTTCATCGCCCATTTCGACGTCACGCTGCTCCAACGAACAGCGGGCCGAAACCTGGTGGACGGGGTGGTCGATGCGCCCGTTGGGGCGACGAACCCGTTCCACACTATGTGCGAGCAATTGCGCACGATGCCGAAGGCAACGATTGCCGTCATCGAAGGGCGGGTCGGCGGTGGCGGTGACGAATTGGCCCTCAGTTGCGACATGCGCTTCGCGTTACGCGGTCGGGCGGTCTTCAATCAGCCCGAGGTCGCGCTCGGGATCATTCCTGGTGGATCCGGCACGGTTCGTCTGCCTCGACTGATCGGCAGATCACGCGCTCTGGAGGCGATACTCGGCTGCGACGACGTCGATGCCGACCTCGCCGAACGGTGGGGATGGGTCAACCGCACGCTGGACGGCGATCACCTGTGGCCGCACGTCAACCGGTTGGCTCAGCGGATCGCGTCATTTCCTGCGTACGCCGTCGCCGCGGCCAAGGCGTCGACGTTGCTCGCCGACGCCGGCATCCCCGCGCATCTCACGACCGAGTTCGCATCGTTCTCGGCAGCCCTCGGTCAACCCGTGACGCAGGCGCGGATGGCGGCATTCATGGCCGCCGGCGGGCAGACGCCCGAGGGCGAATCGCGCATCGCCGCGATCGCCGCCGAGATCAATTCCAGAGGCTGAGGCGCATGGTCGTACCATCCGGTGTGCGCAGGATGTCGACCTCACACAGTTGATGGGCGATCCACAGGCCGAGGCCGCCCACACCGTCGGGGTTGACGACCGGTCGAAGCCCGATGAAGGGGTCCAGCGGGCCGTGTCCGCCGTCGCAGATCCGGACCACGCAGCCTCGAGCCTCACGCCAGACCAGAAGACGAATCGGGCGTACTCCGTACAGCACTGCATTGGCGAGTGTCTCGCTGACAGCGAGCGTCAGATCGGCGATCTGGGTCTGGGTCAACGTCGAGCCCTCGCACATCTGTCCGACGACCTGACGCGCTCGGCGAGGCGTTGGATCGACCAGTTCGACATCGGCCGGATCCTCGTCGAGGAGATCGTCGAGCTGGACACGGCCTCGGAGATACTCGACCGGTTCCACGTAGTCGGCGTTCGCGGTGTGCAGGCTGCCGGCTGCGAGATATCGGTGAGAGGCAATG
>JAYTRT010000704.1:0-3131 GCA_043746045.1 Actinomycetota bacterium
GTCCCAGGGTGCCTGGACATGTTCGCCGACGACGAGATCGAGCTGCTCGCCACGATGAGCGCAGCGGCCAACCGGCCGATGAACTGGAACGTGCTCACCGTCGATTCGCGCGTGCCCGAGCGAGTCGGCAGGCAGATGAAGGCCAGCGAACGGGCGCTCGAGCTCGGCGGCTTGGTGGTGCCATTGACGATGCCGGTACAGGTGCCGATGAACATGAGCTTCAACACGTTCTGCGGGCTCTGGTTGATTCCGGGCTGGCAGGAGATTCTCGGCGTACCGGTCGACGAACGGATCGCACGGCTCGACGATCCCGACACTCGGCTCAAGCTGCTCGAGCTCGGCCAGTCGCCCAAGGCTGGTGTGTTCCGCCGCCTTGCTGACTGGGGCGATTACATCGTCGGCACCACGTATGCGCCCGAGAACGCGCAGTACAGCAACCGTCGGATCGGCGAGATCGCCGACGAGAACGGACACAGCTCGTTCGGAACCTTGCTCGACATCGTCGTTGCCGACAACCTGCGCACGGTCCTGTGGCCGCAGCCCGCCGACGACGACACCGAATCGTGGCGGATGCGCGCCGAGCTGTGGAACGACCCGCGAGCGATGATCGGTGGCAGTGACGCCGGAGCACACCTCGACCGGATGTGCGGTGCCCCGTATCCGACGCGCTTTCTGGCTGACTGCATCCGCGGTCGCCAACTGGTCTCGATCGAGAAGGCGATCCAGTTGATGACGTCGCGTCCCGCAGCCCTGTTCGGGCTGCGCGACCGGGGCGTGCTGCAGGCGGGTGCGCTGGCCGATGTTTTCGTGTTCGATCCCGCAACGGTCGACAGCGAGCCGGCTGCACTGGTCACCGACCTCCCTGGGAACTCGGCTCGCCTCACCGCTGGTTCCCGCGGCGTGAGGCGGGTGCTGGTCAACGGCGTGACGATCATCGTCGACGGCCAGGCGACCGGTGCCACGCCGGGCACGGTGCTGCGGAGCGGTCGCGACACCGCTACCGTGCTGGCCCGATGAGCGACGCTGCCACGCAAGAAACAGTCCACGAGGATCTCCTCTACTCGTTCGATTCGGGCATCGCCCGGATCACGCTGAACCGGCCCGATGCCGCGAACGCGCTCACGCCCGATCAGCGCAACCGGCTGATCCAACACTTCGACGACGCCAGCGCCGACCTCAACGTGCGCGTCGTCGTGTTGACGGCCAACGGCAAGCACTTCTGCACCGGCGCCGACCTGCGTGTCTCGCGGATACCGGAGTCACCGCGTCCCCCGGAGGCTCCCGAGCGTTCGGTCGGCGATGTCGGCCGGAACATCAAGCGGGGCGCCCAACGCCTGGTCAACAGCATCATCGACTGCGAGAAGCCCGTCATCGCCGCTGTCAACGGAACAGCCGCCGGCATCGGGGCGCACATCGCACTGGCCTGCGACCTGATCATCGCCGCTGACACTGCGCGGTTCATCGAGGTCTTCGTCCGGCGTGGCATCACCCCCGACGGTGGTGGCGCGTATCTGCTACCGAGGATGATCGGCCTGGCCAAGGCCAAGGAACTGATCTTCCTCGGCGATGATCTCGGGGCGACCGATGCCGAACGGATCGGCTTGATCAACAAGGTGGTTCCTGCAGCCGACCTCGGCGCTGCCGCCGACGAGTGGGCCGCCCGTTTGGCGAAGGCGCCGACCAAGGCGATCTCGTTGTCGAAGTGGCTGCTCAACCGTTCACTCGACAGCGACCGCAAGGGTGCGTTCGAGGACGAAGCCTGGGCTCAGGAACTGGCCAGCCGCACCGACGACTTCAACGAAGGCGTACAGGCCTTCATCGAGCGGCGTGAGGTCCAGTTCCGAGGCTGGTGATCGTCACCCGGTTGTCGTGGTACAGCGCGCCGGAACCCATGTCGCTGTCGTCCTCGAGGACGGTGGCGTTGACCGAGTTTCCGCCGAGGAACGTCTTCGTCCATCCCCCCTTCGGAGACACTGCGATGCCGGGTCTGGCCGCTGTTCCGACAGCCAGTCGGGCGACGAAAGAGCCGCGCTGATTCCCGACGGTGACCAATTCGCCGACCGCCAGCGCGTTGGATTCGGCGTCCGCTGCGCAGATCGTGATCGTCGGCTCACCCGCCCGTACGATGTTGCGGTCGATGCCGGCGAACATCGAGTTGACGTAGAAGTGGTTGGCCGGGGTGATCAGCGCGAACGTGCCCGCTGCATCGTCGGCGGCTTCGTTCGGCGGCCGATAGTTGGGGAGCCGGCCGTGTCCGTCGGCTTCGGCTCGTTCCGACACGAACTCGAACGCGCGACTTTTCGTCCGGAACCGATGGATGAATGGTTCGTACGGATCGGTGCCGGGGATTCGCAGCCAACCTGCCGCTCTGAGTTGGTCGACGCCGACGCCCGCGTCGCGCCAGAGCGGTGAATCGAGGAGGTCGGCAGCGAGTTCGAGATCTGTCGCGAACAACGCCGGCTCGGTCAGACCCATGGCGGCCGCCAGCCGCCGCAACAGTTCGGTCTTGCTGACGCATTCGCCGGGCGGAGCCACGGCGGGCTCGTTCCAATTGAGATAGAGGTGACCGTAGGAGTCCATCACCTCGGTGTGTTCGGGCTGCAACGTCGACGGCAGCAGCAGATCGGCGTAGTCGGCGGTGTTGGTGTGGAACGCGTCGAACACGACCGTGAACAGATCGTCGCGTTGCAACACCTCGCGCAATTCGTGCTGGGCAGGATTGGACACGACGGGATTGGCGCCCATGATGATCAGCGCCTCGACCGGCGGGTCGTCGCGTCGCAGTTCGCGCACGATGCGGGTCATCACGAGTTCTCGCGCGTCGGCGCGTTGGAGGTCTCGCCTCGAATAGCGGTACGTGTTGAGGTCGTACGCGTCGCCGGTGCTGTACACGAGCCCGCCGCCATGGCGAACGTAGTCACCGGTCAGCGCAGGGATGCACGAGACCACTCGCGACGCCTGACCCGCGTGGCGATGCCGCTGCATGCCCATGCCGAGCTTGATCGCCGTCGGTCCATCGGCTGCGATCCGTCGACCGAGGGCGACGATCTGCTCCACCGGAACATCGCAGATCTCGGCCGCACGTTCGGGAGTGTTGTGGTCGAGCGACGCGGAGAACTCGTCCCACCCCG
>JAYTRT010000705.1:0-9702 GCA_043746045.1 Actinomycetota bacterium
CGACGAAGACGGCAACGATCTCGAGATCGGGCAGGTCGGCGAACTGTGGGTCAGCGGGCCGAACAATGTCCGCGGCTACTGGAACAAGCCGAACGAGACCGCTGAGGCCTTCACCGACGGCTGGTTCCACACCGGAGACGCCGCCCGCGTGGCTGAAGACGGCTACGTGTACGTCGTCGACCGAATCAAGGACATGGTCCTGCGCGGCGGAGAGAACGTCTATTGCGCTGAGATCGAAGCGGCGATTTTCGAACACCCCGCCGTGTCCGACGTCGCAGTGTTCGGCGTTCCGGATGTGCGGCTGGGCGAGTCGGTCGCCGCTGTCGTCAACATCAAGCCAGGTTTCACGACCACAGAGAACGAGTTGCAGGCCTTCCTGGCCGACAGGCTGGCGACATTCAAGGTTCCGGCGACGATCTACGTCCGAACCGAGGAACTGCCACGTAACGCCACTGGCAAGGTGCTCAAGAAGGACCTCCGCGCGCAGTACGCGATTCCCACCTGACGGGACGACCCGTGTTCAGACCCACTGCCCGCGTTGTTCGAGGACGTCGCGCAACACCGTGGGGCGATCGGTCATGATGCCGTCGACGCCCATGTCGAGCAGTCGAGTGATCTCTGCTGCGTCATCGATCGTCCAGACATGGACCTTCACACCGATCCGATGAGCGCGCTCGACGAAGCTCGGCGTGGTCACGTGCAGTCGGCCGGCGCTCACGGGGACCTGCGCGGTCCGGGCATTGGTCCGGGTCATCCGGCCGTACCGCAGTTGGGACACGCCTCCCGGTCCGAGGGCCGAGCAGAGCGGAGGCCCGAGAATCGTTCGTAAGCGGCGGATGCGGATGTCGCTGAACGCGCCGACGCAGACCCGGTCGAGCGCATTGGTACGACGCAGGACCGAGATCAGTGCGTCGACCGCAGCATCGGCTTTGCAGTCGATGTTGACGCGCAGATCCGGCCATGTGCCGAGTAACTCTTCGAGGGTCGGAATCGGTGCCAGACCGTCGACCCGCGCCGTACTGACCTCGGCCCACGTCATCTCGCCGACGCGACGGTCGACTCCGCACGTGCGCTTCAAGTTGAAATCGTGGAACGCCGCCAGCACGCCGTCGGATGTGACCTGGACATCGGTCTCGACGTATCGGTAACCGAGTTTCACGGCGTACTCGAATGCCGCCATCGTGTTCTCGGGTGCATCACTGGCGCCGCCCCTGTGGGCGAAGGCGATCGGGTGCGGCCAGTCGAGGAAGGGATGGACTGCCATCGGCGAACACTAGCGTTCCGCCCATGCCAGATTCATCTGAGGTCAGGACGATCCGACTCGCCGGCGAGCACTTCACCACGACTGATTCCACCGAAGTTCGTGCGCCGTACGACAACGCCCTGATCGGTCGTGTACCGGTCTGCACCGCTGAGGACGTCGATCGCGCCGTGGCCATGTCGACCGCTGCTCTTCGCGCTGGTCCGATGCCGCTCTGGCAGCGGGCGAAGATCCTCGACCTGGCTGCGGTGCGCCTCACCGCGCGTCGTGACGAGTTCGCCGAGATCATCTGCCGCGAAGCGGCCAAGCCGATCCGGACCGCACGCGTCGAGGCCGAGCGGGCTGTGGGCACCTTTCAGTTCGCGGCGGCCGAAGCTCGTACGTTGAGCGGCGAGATGGTCGCGTTGGACGCGATTCCCTCCGGTGAGGGCAAGCTCGGGTTCACCCTGCGCCTGCCGATCGGCGTCGTCGGCGCGATCAGTCCGTTCAACTTCCCGCTCAACCTGGTCGTGCACAAGCTGGCGCCGGCGATCGCTGCTGGATGCCCCATCGTGTTGAAGCCGGCCTCGCAGACACCGTTCAGTTCGATCGTTCTGGCGGAGATGCTGATCGACGAATGCGGCCTGCCACCGGAGTACCTGCACATTGTCACCGGTGGGGGATCGACGGTCGGCAACGCGATCGTCGACCATCCCGGGATCGCGCTGATCACGTTCACTGGTTCGCCGCCGGTCGGCTGGGGGATTCGGGCCAGGGCGCCACGCAAGCGCGTCGGACTCGAACTCGGCAACAACGCGCCGGTGATCATCGAGCCAGACGGCGACTGGCAGGTTGCTGCCGAGAAGATCAAGGCCGCCGGATTCAGCCATGCCGGTCAGAGCTGCATCAGCACGCAGCGGATCTTCGTGCATCGCTCGATCGCCGATGGATTCACCGATCTGCTCGCCGAGAAGGTGGCGACGATCATCGTCGGCGATCCGTTGGACGAGGCGACCGATGTCTCGGCATTGATCAGCCGCAGTGAGCGAGACCGCGTCAAGGGGTGGATCGACGAGGCGGTCGGTGCCGGTGCACGTGTTGTCAGCGGTGGCAACATCGGCGAGGACGGCGTGCTCCGACCTACGATCCTCGCCGACGTCAGTCACGACATGAAGGTCTGTGCCGGCGAGGTTTTCGGTCCCGTGGTGACCATCGCGGCGTATGACGATCTCGACGATGCGATCCGAATGGCCAACGACTCCGACTACGGATTGCAGGCAGCGATCTTCACCCGCGACATCAGCAAGGGTCTCAAGGCGGTACGCGCGCTGGACTACGGCGGTGTCCTGGTCAACGAGGTGCCGACCTGGCGCGCCGATCAACAGCCGTATGGCGGAGTCCGTGACAGCGGGAACACTCGCGAGGGGCCGGCCTACAGCGTCAAGGAGATGACCGAGGTCCGGATGGTCGTGATCAGCGGCTGACGCCCAGCAGCACTGCGCGCACCGAACCGCCGGTTGGGTGGCGGCTGTTCCTACTCGGCGGTGGCTGCCGTCGGCGTTGTCCGAACTGGTCGGTGACAACCTGGGGACCCGCGATGACAACGCAGGTTGTCGTCTGAGTGAGATACCCCAGGGGCGCAAGGTGTCAAGCGGAGGCCGCGGCCGGGCGATGTTCACCAGGCGACCGGGACGTCGTCGCGTCATCTCCGCCGCGTCGAACCGCTTTCGGGTGCCCTGCCGGGACATGCCCAGCAGGCGGCCGATCGTCGGCCAATTCCAATCCTTTCAACGGCGTTCGACTCCCGTGGAGCGCGGGAGTTGTCGGAACTGGCCTGGGCAACCTGGGGAGCCGCAGCGACATCGCAGGTTGTCGTCTGAGTTGCGTGGACGGTGCCAGCGTAGGCCGCGCCCGGCGGCCGGGTGGCCGGGCGGCCGAGTGGCCCGGCGGCGCGGCGGCCCAGCGATGTTCACCAGGCGATCGGGTCGTCGTCGCGCTGACGCCGCCGATCTTCTGGCTGACCCTTGAACTGCGCTTCCTGCCGGTGTTACTCGAGGAAAGGGTCCGGTCGGCGCGCGATGTCCGCCGCGTCGAACCGCTTTCGGGTGCCCTGCCTGGACATGCCCAGCAGGCGGCCGATGGTCGCCCGATTCCAGCCCGAACGCCGGGCAACTGCGACGGCCCGTTGCTCGAGCCATGGCAGTTCGTCGACAGCCAGTCGACGGAAGGCCACGAGCGCGACATGCGGATCGTCCGACAGGAGGTCATCGATGACCCGCACAAGATCGTCCCGAACGTTCATCAGTCGACCGTAGGACAGGGGTGTCGCAGTCCGACCGGCCCACGAACCGGCCCACGAACCGGCCCACGAACTGGCCCACGAACTGGCCCACGACCGAGCCGACCCCGGCGCCGACCGGGCCAGACCTAGATGCTCCGCCCAGCATCCTTCCAGTACTCGTCCTTGAGCAGGCGTTTGTACAACTTGCCCGTCGGGTGTCGGGGCAGCTCGGTGCGGAAGTCGATGGTGCGCGGACACTTGACATCGGCCAACTGCGATTTGCAATAGGCGATCAACTCGGCGGACAACGCTCGCGCCTCGTCGTCGGAACTCGGCATGGTCACGGGTTGGACAACGGCCTTGACCTCCTCGCCGAAATCGTCGTTCGGCACGCCGAAGACCGCCACGTCGACCACCTTCGGGTGCGTGACCAACGCGTTTTCTGCCTCCTGGGGGTAGATGTTCACGCCGCCGGAGATGATCATGTACGCCTTACGGTCGGTCAGGAAGACGAAGTTGTCGTCGTCCTGATAACCGACATCGCCGAGGGTGCTCCACCCCTTCGGGTGCCGCGAACCGGCCGTCTTCTGGGCATCGTTGTGGTACTCGAACTGCGCGCCGCCCTCGAAATAGATCGTGCCGCTCTCGTAGCGGGGTAGATCCTCCAGGTCGTCACCGCAGATGTGGACCGTGCACCCGATCGGCACGCCGACGGTTCCCGGATGGGCGAGCCACATCTCACTGTTGCAGTAGACGAAGCCGTTCCCTTCGGTGCCGGCGTAGTACTCGTGGACGATCGGACCGAACCAGTCGATGATGCTGCGCTTGACGGGGATCGGACACGGTGCTGCGGCATGGATGATCGTCTGCATCGAGCTGACGTCGTACGCCGACCGGACCTCGTCGGGCAGCTTCATCAACCGCACGAACATCGTCGGCACGACCTGGCTGATCGTCGTGCGGTACTGCTGAATCAGTTGCAGGTATGCCTCGGCGTCGAAATGCTCCATCACGATGACAGTGCCCCCGAGAGCCTGCACCGACATGCAGAAACGCAACGGTGCGGCGTGATACAGCGGAGCCGGGGACAGGTAGATCGAGTCCACCGTTGCGCCGAACAGCATGCTCAGCAGACCGGTGACACTGACCGGCGTGTCGAGCAGGCTCTGCTCCTGGAACTTGCCGGTCACCCCTTTCGGCAGACCGGTCGTGCCCGATGAGTACAGCATGTCCTTGCCGGCGATTCGTGTCTCCAGCGGCGTGTCTGACTGAGCCGACACTGCCGTTTCGTATCCCTCGTATCCGTCGATCACGCCATCGAGCATCAACCGCAGTTCGACGGCCGGCGTGGTCCCGATGATCTCTGCGGCCTGATCCGCCTTGTACCGACTCGTGATCAACACACGCGCGGCGCAATCGTTGACGATGTAGGACAGCTCCGGACTCGTCAGGCGGCTGGAGCAGGCGGTGTACACGAGCCCCGCATAGTGACAACCCCACAACACCTCGAGGTAACGCGGGTGGTTTTCCATGCAGATCGCGATGTGGTCACCCGGTCGCAGTCCGGTTGCGTACAACAGTCGACTCAACCGGTTCGCGGCAGCATCGAGTTCGGCGTAGGTCTGGATCTCGCCGGTCGAGGCCATGATGACCGCTGGCTTGTCTGGCGTCGCTGCGACGAATGCACCGGGGAACATGATTCGACGGTAGCCGAGGTACCGTTTCGCCGTGGATCCGAAGCAGGCCCGATCCCATGCACGGGAGCAGTTGCAGGCGATGATCGAAGGTGGCGAGTCCGAGATCGTGCTCGATGTGGCGTGTCTGCTGCTGTGCCAGATGGCTGGACTACCGATCGATGTCGACGCCGAACTGGCCGAACTCGACCGTCTCGCCGACCGCATCGAAACGGCGAGCTTCGAGGGAGTCATCGCGGAGCTGTTCGCCGGACAGAATCCGCTCGGGGGCAACGCAGATCAGTACTACAGCATCAACAACTCGATGCTGTCCGAGGTTCGTCGGACGGGACTCGGCATCCCGATCACGCTGTCGGTGCTGGCGATGGAAGTCGGTCGACGAAAGGGCGTGGCGATCGCCGGCGTCGGCATGCCCGGTCACTTCCTCGTCGGTGACGGCACGGGTGCGGACCGCTTCGCCGATCCTTTCAACGGTGTCCGGGTCTTCGATTCCCTGGGCGCGCAGGAGTTGTTCGGCAAGATCGCCGGGCGGGGCGCTTCGTGGAACGAGGCCTACCTCCGCCCGACCAGCAATGTCGACATCGTGTTTCGAATCGTCAACAACATCAAGGTGTCCAGCACCAAGAACTTCGCCGAACGCCACCACCTGCCATGGGTGCTCGAGGTGATGAGCTGGTTTCCGCAGGGCGCACCGTTCGACCCCCGAGTTGCGGCCCGTACCGTTGCTCCGTTCAACTGACACGGCTCGCCGACCGAATAGGGTGGCGGAATGACCATCACCGAGACCGCACCCGAGGTCGACGCGCTGATCGGCGACGAGCAGCGCGTCGCCGATCTCACCGATGAATTGTTGGCGACGTACCCGCCGGCGTCGACAAGTACGACCGACTTCCTCGGCGCCCAATTCGACGCAGGCTTGGCGTGGATCCACTTTCCGGTCGGTCACGGAGGTCTCGGGCTGAACCCGAAGCTGCAGAAGGTCGTCAACGAGCGGGTCTTCGCGGCCGGCGCGCCAGCATGTGGGGCGCGGAATCCGATCGGATACGGAATGTGCGGTCCAACCGTCGCCGTGTGGGGCAGCGAGGCGCAGAAGACGCGGTACCTGCGCCCGCTGTTCACGTGTGAGGAGATCTGGTGTCAGCTGTTCAGTGAGCCCGGTGCAGGCTCGGACTTCGCTGGACTGTCGGCCAAGGGCGTCAAGGACGGCGACGAGTGGATCTGCAACGGCCAGAAGGTGTGGACGACTCTGGCCCACGTCGCGACGCGCGGTTTGCTGGTCGTTCGGACAGCGCCGGACGCTGTCAAGCATGCCGGTCTCACCGCATTCGTGGTCGACATGCACGACCCGACGGTCGAGGTCAAGCCGTTGCGTCAGATGACTGGCGAAGCCGAGTTCAACGAGGTCTTCTTCACCGACACCCGGGTGCCGGACAGCGAGATGCTGGGACAGCCGGGCGATGGGTGGCGGGTTTCGCTGACGACGTTGATGAACGAGCGCGTGTCGATCGGCGGGGCGATTCCGGCGAAAGGATCGGGAGCGATCCGCGATCTCGTCAAAGCCTGGAAAGCCCTGCCCGAAGACCGCAAGGATCCGGCAGTTCTCGACCGGGTGATGAAGTTGTGGAGCCGGGCGGAGATCCTGCGCCTGACCAACATCCGGGCCAATCAGAGTCGCAAGATGGGTGATCCGGGTCCAGAGGGTTCGATCGGCAAAGGCGCGTCAGCCGAACTGAACAAGGACGTCTACGACGCCGTTGTCGACCTCCTCGGCGCTGACGGCATGCTGTACGGAAGCTACGCGATGACCCGTCCCGATCACGCGATGGGCTGGGAGACGATGCAGAAGGCATTCCTGCGGATGCGCGCCAATTCGATCGAGGGCGGAACAACCGAGGTGATGAAGAACATCCTCGGCGAGCGGATCCTCGGCCTGCCGGGCGACGTCCGAGTCGACCGCGACCGGCCGTGGAGCGAAGTACCGAGGAACTGACGGATCAGTTGCCCGTTCTCAGCAGGATCCCGAGGAAGACGGCGGCCACCGAGGCGACGGCTCCGATCGCCCCGCCGAGTGCCAGCGCCAATTTGGTCCGCGCCGAGATGTGCGCCGCTGCCGCTGCACCAGCGACGATCGCCACGGCCACCTTGACGAACACCGTCACCTGATACGAGGTCGGGGCGCTACTCACGTCCACCTCGGCCAGGTTCCACATTCCTGTGACGACGAGAACTGCGAAGGCGGGCCAGGCGATTCGATTGAACGCCCGCGCTGCCTGCTTGGCCAGCCCGTCGTGTTGGCGCAGGACCGGAAGCAATCCGGCGAGCGTGAACTGTCCGCCGACCCAGATGGTCGCGGCGATCACGTGGAGGAACAGGCGGATCGTCGCGGCGGTGGGTGACAGCACCGACTCAGCCTGGCATCACCGGCCGAGCGCGGCCAACACGTCGCTGGCCGGCACCGCGCGATCGTCGATGGCCATTGCGTCCTCGGGCGCGCCGAGCAGCACCGCCGCGGCCCGACCAATTGCGGCCTGGAGGTCGCGGATGTTCCGTGGCGGGGGGAAGTACTCGTCCTCCTCGGTGGCCCGAACCGTTTCGACGCCGTTGCGGGGGGCGAGGTGATCGACGACGGCTTGCACGAGATCCTCCGGAGCCGAGGCTCCAGCGGTGACTCCGACGACACCGCTCAGATCGTCGGGGAGTTCGGCGACGTCGTTGATCCGGAACACACGCGGACACCCAGCTTCGATGGCCAACTTCTCCAATGCCCTCGTGTTCGAAGAGTTCGCCGAGCCGATCACGATCAACGCATCGACGCGCGGGGCGATGCTCATCAGGGCCGACTGCCGGTTGGTGGTCGCGAAGCACAAATCGCTGCGGCCGGGCGACCAGACATCGGGGTAGCGCTCGCGTACGGCGACGGCGACACCCTCCCAGTCACGATGCGACAACGTCGTCTGGGCCAGCAGCGCCACCGGCTCGTCGAACTGGGGGAGGGCCGCGACCTCGGCCACCGATTGGACGCGACTGATCGAGGTCGGGGCGACCGCCATTGTGCCGACAGCCTCTTCGTGGCCTTCGTGGCCGACGTAGACGATCCGGAACCCTTTGTTCGCGCGGACCTTGACCTCGTGGTGGACCTTGGTCACCAGCGGACATACAGAATCGACGACATAGCTGCCGCGTGCGCGTGCGGCCGAAACGACTTCCGGCGCCGACCCGTGCGCAGAGAGCATGATCGGGCTGCCGGGCGGCACATCGGAGATGTCGTCGACGAACACCACGCCTTGGGCTTCGAACTGCTCGACGATCAGCTTGTTGTGGACGATCTCGTGGTAGCAGTAGACGGGCGCCGGAAAACTGCGGACCATGAACGCGAGCGCCTTGATCGCCATCTCGACACCAGCACAGAACCCTCGTGGCTCCGCGAGCAGTACTCGGTCGACGTCCACGTCGGCAAGGCTAGCGGCGGGCTCCGGTCACGACTTGCTGCCGGTACCCTTGACGGGCTATGTCACTGCCCACGGTCATCCACGTCGCTGCCGGTTCGCCGGCAGAGCACGCCGGCCTTCGTGCCGGTGACGACGTGATGCGCCTCAACGGGCAGGTCCCGCGCGACATCATCGAGTGGCGTTTCCTGGTCGACGAAGCGGATCTCGATCTCGATGTCCGTCGGGGCAATGTGGAACTCAGCATCGAGATCTCCAAGATCAACGGTGAGCCACTCGGTGCCGAGGTGGAGAGCGCGCTGTTCGATCGTGTGCGGACCTGCGACAACCATTGCGAGTTCTGTTTCATCTACCAATTGCCCAAGGGCTTGCGCAAGAGCCTGTACCTGAAAGACGACGACTACCGGTTGAGCTTCCTGTACGGGAACTTCACCACCCTGACCCGTTTCACGGAAGCAGATCTCGAGCGGGTCATCACCGAGCGCCTGTCGCCGCTGAACGTCAGCATCCATGCAACCGATCCGGAGATCCGGAGTCGGATGCTGCGCAATCCCCGCGGGGGGATGAGCCTGCGGTGGTTGCGGGCCCTGCTCGACAACGGAATCACCGTGAACGGTCAGATCGTCGTCTGCCCCGGGGTCAACGACGGCGCAGTCCTGGCCGACACCCTTGCCGGTGTGCTGGACCAGTACCCTGAGTTGGCCTCACTGGCCTGCGTTCCGCTCGGTCTGAGCAAGTTCAACACCGAGCCGGCGATGCGGATGCACACGCTCGACGAGGCCAACGGGGTCATCGACGCTGTTCACGACTGGCAGGACATCTTTCTGACGGCGGTCGGACACCGGATGGTGTTCGCCGCCGACGAGTACTACCTGATGACCGGCCGGCCGTTTCCTGCTGCCGAGACCTACGCGGGCTTCGAGATGCACGAGGACGGCATCGGCATGGCCCGCACATTCGCGATGGAGTTCACCGGCGAAGTCGATGCTCCAGTCGGCCCGCAGAGCGGCTTCTTCGCCTGGGTCGACGGGGCACCCGCAG
>JAYTRT010000706.1:0-3125 GCA_043746045.1 Actinomycetota bacterium
TGCTTCGTGCTCCGCGAAGCCGACGATGCGATGCACATCCGTGGGTTCGCGCAGGATTTCGACCAACAGCGCGCCGTCGTGGCCGGTGGGGGCCTGCTCGGCCTGGAAGCAGCACATGCGATGTGCGCTATGGGCATGACCGTGACCGTGTTCGAGCGATCGCCCCGCCTGTTGCGCAACTTCCTGGATTCAGTCGCGTCAGAGATGTTGCGCTCCTTCTTCGAAGCGGTTGGAATCGGCATCGTCACGGATGCGGAGGCGGTGGCGGTCGAAGGCAACAGCCGATTGCAGACGATCATTACGTCGTCCGGCCAACGCGTCGAGGCCGAGGTGCTGCTCGTGGCCGCCGGCGTCACGCCCAACATCGAGCTCGCGACACGCGCCGGGATCGCAGTTAACCGAGGTGTTCTGGTGGACGAGCACATGCGCACCAACGATCCGGACATCTACGCCGTGGGTGACCTCGCGGAGTTTGCGGGCCACGTGTGGGGCTTGTGGCCGGTAGCCGTGACGCAGGCTCAGATCGCCGCCGTCAACGCGGCGGGCGGTGATCGAACCTATGGTGACGCCACGCCCAACATGATCCTCAAGGCCGTCGGCCTCGACGTCATCTCCTTCGGCAGGATCGAGCCTGACGACGGTGACCTGGTGTTCGCTGAGCGCGGCGACGGCGGCCACACCTACCGCAAGTTGGTGATCTCGGATCATCGGGTCGTCGGGGGCATCTTCCTCGGCTACGGCGACGACGCCCAACGATTCCAGGACGCACGAGATGAAGGAACTGTGCTCGGCCAAGATGCCATTAACCGCATCGGTGCCGGCGACTGGTCCGCAGTCGACGAGTCACCGGCCGCGGCAACGGTCTGACGGGTCCGACGCTCGGTCGTGCGAATCCTGCTGATGGCCGACTTCCACTACATTCTGCCCCACTCGACTGGATCGTGGGTACCGCAGCGGGTCAGCTTGTGCTCGGCTGTGAAACGTTGACGTGTCGGGTGGGCAGCCGGACTCCCAACACGGATTCGCCGGTCAGTCCGAACTCGTCGCGTTGTCGCGTTGTCGCGTTGAAGGTCTCGGGAGTCAGTGGCGAAATCCGGATCGACGGTTTTGGGTGAGCGGTGCGTGTTGTGGGTTGAGGTTTGGGAGGATTGGAGTGCCCTGCGGTTTCCGGACAGGTGGCCTCGTAGCCTCGAGATCCAGAGGAAGTGGTCATGCAGCGTCAAAAGTATTCGCAGGAGTTCAAGGATCAAGCTGTTCGTCGGGTGATCGAGACGTCTCGTCCGATTGTCGATGTTGCAGCCGAAATCCGTAACCACTCAGGTCATGGTGACTGGGGGTAGCCAGGCGCCTTGGGTGGTGTAGAGGCGTGCGAGGTTGGTCGGGACGCTGACGCGGTGTTTGGTGGTGGTGGAGATGTAGCTGCGGATGGTGGCGAAGCGTTGGGCTCCGTGGAGGCTGCGGAACTCGCCGGAGATTTTGGCTTGGAGTTTGACCATGCGTAGGTCTCGTTCGGCCTGGTTGTTGTCGAACGGGATGGCGAAGTTGGTGGTGAACGCGAGGAACCGGTCTCGGTGCTCGATGAGCGCGAGGGCGAGGTTGTGGCTGTCACGTTCGTAGCTGCTGCGCGTCCTGCGTGGGGGCGGATCGGGGTTCGCGGTGAGCGCTTGTGTGCAGCACAGGTTCCATCGTTTGGTGATCTGGCGCCGTTGATGCGTTGACAGTTTCGTCTTGCGGGCTGTTCGTGCGGTGTTGACCGTGTTGTTGGTGTCGGTGAGCAGGTCGATCATGGCGTCGGTCCACGCCTTTTGGGAGTGGACCATGCCGACGCCGGCAAGGTTGCGGATCACAGGTGCGCGTTGCACAACGCGTGAGCGCACCGGTATTGGAAGTAGAGGGCGTAGCGGTCGTGTACGGCGGTGCCCGTGTAGGTGGGCAGCGGTCCGGTGTCGACCGCGATCCGACCGCGGGTCGCGGACGCCCACAACAAGGTGAGCGACCGGGTCGAGCACACATGGAACCAGGCTTTGCGTTTGCCGTGACGGACCGGTGTTTCATCGACATGGACCACTGGGGCCTCGGCGAGCCCGGCGCGCACGCTCGTGAGGAACACGTCGAGTGTGGCGGCGGCTTGGGTGAGCCAGTTGTTCAACGTCCCGACCGACACGTCCACCCCGAACATCTCGAACAACGCCTCCGCGCAGCGTTCCTGGGAGACATGCTGGCGGCACAGCAAGTAGATCGCGTAGGCCTTCACGTTCGGGCCGTAACACGTTGGGGCGGTTGCTTCGCCCGGGAACACCGCCGCGGTCACCGACCCGCATGAGCAACGGCGGCGCAAGGCGCGGTGTTCGGTCACGTACACGGTCGGGTTCGCGATGTCGAACACCTGTCGGGACGTGTCGCCGACGGTCACGGCGTCACCGAGACCGGCGCCACAACCACGGCAACATGACGGCTCGTGCACGACCACCAGGTCAGGGTCAGCGCAGGGCTTCAACGATGCGCCGGGCGCGCCGGGCTGTTTGCCCTGCGTGCGTTTGGCGCCCTTGTTCAGCTTGCGGCCGTTCGCGATCGGACGCTTGTCCTTCGCGGTCCCACCATCTGATGATGGCGGCCGCGACGAGTTCGACGAATCACCTTTCACGAGGCGTTCGAGCACGGTGATCTTGTCGAGCAGCAACGCCACGAACGCTTCGAGCTCAACGATCCGCAGCGACAGCGCAGCGTTCGCTGCTTCCAGCTCGGCGATCCGTGCAGCATCCGCGTCCACCACCACGGTCTACCATCCCGCGCGCGCTACGTGAGAGATAATCGCGCTCTCCGCGCGACCCCACCTGAGTGGTTACCATCGAAGTTTGATGTTGGGTTTCGGGCTCATGCGGTGGAGTTGGCGAGGAGGTCGCGTCGTCCTCGTTGCCAGATCGCTGATGAGCTCGGGATTTCGGATACTACTCTGTCGAAGTGGACGGCTCAATCAGAGAATCATCGGGCTCCAGATCCTTTGACGATCAGTGACAAGGCTGAGTTAGAGGCTGTCGCGAAAGTTTTGCCTGCGCGGTTCGCTGGTCATGATTCGGTGAGGCGGCGTAGGAGGAGTCGGCTGTGGGCGGCCCATATGAAGCCTT
>JAYTRT010000707.1:0-3121 GCA_043746045.1 Actinomycetota bacterium
TGATCGCCCGGTAGTTCTGTCGCCGGACTGACCACGAAGAACACACCTGAGTCCGCCCCGCACGTCTCGTCGGTGTCCACGACGATCTCGCCGTCTGCCCCGGGATCTGTCGCGAGCGCTCCCGATGCTCGGAGGTGGAGACGCAGACGCGTCGAGTCACCACCCGATAATTGTCGAGCCACCCACCGGCCCGGTTCACGTTCGGTTCGACCAGACGGAGTGACCGCTTCGGCGATGAACGCCCGCTGTTGCGGAAGTTCCTCGACTCCGTTGGGAATTCCACGGAGCCAGTGATCCCACCACGCTGTTGCCTCGGCGTGGAAATCGACGCGTGGTCGTGGCAACGCGAAGTGGGGGTACTTGTGGATCCACGGTCCGTTCAACGCCCTACTCGTTCGACCGAGGCCGACAACAGCTTTGGCCGGAGTGTTGCGGTATCCGTCTGCCCAGCCGGCGATCAGGAGTGCTGGAACCTGGACCGCGCCGAAATCCTCGCAGATCGAGCCGCGCTTCCAGAACTCGTCCCGGCGTTGGTGAGCGATCCAGGTCAGGCTCGCCGGCTCGAGACCGTCGAGTCGATCGAGCCACATCGACTGCCATTGCGGGCCGACGACGTCACTGTCCGGTGGCCGAGCGATGTACCCGAGGACCGTCGTCGCCCACGACAGATGGGCCCCCAGATGGCAGCCGTTGCGATAGTGGATGTCGTCGTTGTACCGGTCGACGGACGATGCGATCGAGATCACCGCTCTCAGCGCCGGTGGCCGACGGGCTGCAACCTGCAAGGCGTTGAATCCGCCCCAACTGATGCCCATCATCCCGACCGATCCGTCGCACCACGGCTGCGCGGCAATCCACTCGATCGTCGCTTCCGCATCGGCGAGCTCGGTCTCGGAATACTCGTCGTCGTAGCGACCGTCCGAATCACCGGTTCCGCGGGCGTCGACGCGCACACCGGCGATGCCGGACCGCGCCAACGCCGGATACGTCGATTCGTCTCGCGCGGCGGTGCTGTCTCGGCGTCGATACGGAAGGAATTCGAGCACGGCCGGGGCCGGTCGAGCGGCCGCATCCGCAGGCAGCCACAGCCGCGCCGCCAGTCGCGGTCGTCCTGCGATTTCTATCCACGCTGTCTCGACGACATCGATCGCCCGGATCACAGCCGACCCTCCGTGCGAAGGTCGCTCGGTACCCACGACGGGTTGCGCCGTTGTTTGAAGGCCGCGAAACCTTCGATCGGCTCCGGCCCGGCAAGGCTTTCATCCATCGCCATCCGGTCATAGGTGCCGTAGTAGCGATCGAAGACCCGCTTCACCTCTTGCCGCGCATCCGGTGCGGATCGACAACACCACGCAAGTGCATCGGTCGCCGACTCGATCAGTTCGACATGGGGCACGACCCGCGCGACGAGACCCCAGTCGGCGGCCTCCGGTGCGGTGACGATTCGGCCTGTCAGAAGCATGTCGCGAGCGCGCGCCGGTCCGATCTGGCGGGGAAGGATCTGCGCGTAGTTGGTATCGGCGATGCCGCGGAACAGCTCGGGCGCGCGGAACGTGGCCCGGTCGCTGGCGACGGCGAGGTCGGCCAGCATCGCGATCATCAGTCCACCACCCTGGGCCAACCCGTTGACTGCGCACACGACCGGCTTCTTCGATCGACGGATCGCATCGAATGGCGTGTTGTCCATCGCCAGCAGGGTCGGTAGGTCGGCCCAGCCGTCGCGGTTGTCGCCGCCGAGGTCGCCGCCGGGCACGAACACATCGCCCGTTCCGGTGATCAACAGTCCAGCCAGTTCAGCAGTGCGGCCGACGAGATCCACGGCGTAGCGGACGCCGAAGTACATCGCCGGGGTCATCGAGTTGCGGGCCTCGGGTCGGTCGACGGTGACGACGGCAACCGAACCGCGACGCTCGAAATGGAGGTACGGCGTGCCGAGCCAATCTCCCTTCGGCGGACGGGGGGCGTGCGAACCGGCAGTTTCGTCGTTCATGTCTTTCCGATCAGCTGTTCTCGGCGAGCAGCGTTGCGCGCAGCTGTGCCTTGGCGATCTTGCCTGTCGCATTGAGCGGAAGCGAGGTGACGATCCGGAACGATCTGGGGACCTTGAAGTTGGCCATTCGTTCGCGTGCCCACGGCGTCAACGACGCCGATGCTTCAGCGGCGGACAACGGGCTGTCGGGGCGCACCACGACGAAGGCCAGCCCGACCTCGCCCATCCGTTCGTCGGGGACGCCGACGACAGCGACTTGGAGAATGTCCGGGTGCTCCAACAGTCGACTCTCGATCTCGGCCGGATAGGCATTGAAACCCCCGACGATGAACATCTCCTTCTTCCGATCGGTGATGTGGATCCGACCGTTCTCGTCGACGAAGCCGACGTCACCGGTCTTCAACCAACCGTCGAACGTGATCGTCTCCGCTGTGCTCTGCGGATCGTCGAGATAGCCAGCCATCGTGTTGAACCCGCGGGACCACAATTCGCCGACGCCGCCTGACGCGACGTCCAATCCTTCGTCGTCGACGATGCGGACCTCGACGCCGTCCAGTGGGTGTCCGCAAGTACCGGCGACGACCTCGGGCGGATCGTCGTGGCGGCAGACGCTGATCGTGCCCGTTGTCTCGGTCAGCCCGTATCCCGTGACGATGTCCGGGATGTGCAGTTCGGACCGCATCCGCCTGATGATCTCCTCCGGCACGACAGCGGCTCCCGTGACAGCACTGCGCACGCTCGAGAGGTCGAACGAGGCCAGGTCGGGGTGGGCGAGGATCGTCTGGAAGACGGTGGGTGGGCCGGGGAGCATGGTGATCTGTTCGTCGACGACTCGTTGCATCATCGCTGGGACGTCGAACACCGCTTGGGGATGGATCGATGCGCCGCGAAGCGTGCAGGCCAGGATGCCCGACTTCAGACCCGACGTGTGGAAGAACGGGAACACCACCAGATACCGGTCTCCAGCGCGCAGGCCGACCCGTTCGCTCCACCCGAGGTATGTCCGCACGCTGGCCCCATGTCGGAGCATCGCCCCTTTCGGCTGCCCGGTGGTTCCCGACGTGAAGATGATGTCCGAGATGTCATCCGGCAGGATCGCCGCCTCGCGCAGGCGGACGACATCGACCAGTT
>JAYTRT010000708.1:0-9684 GCA_043746045.1 Actinomycetota bacterium
GAGGGGTCCCGAGCGGGGCCACCACCGCGGTGCTCAACGTCACCGTGACAGATCCTGCGGCCGCCGGCTACGTCACGATCTATCCGTGCGGCATCGATCCGCCGCTCGCCTCGAACCTGAATTTCGCCACGGGGCAGACCGTCCCGAATGCGGTGCTGAGCAAGATCGGTACGAACGGAGACGTGTGCATCTTCAACAGCCAACCAACGAATCTCATCACCGATGTCACGGGCTACTTCTCGTGACCCCTGTGAGCTGAGTACTCGGACGGGCTCAGCAATGAGCATCGACTGCTCATCCGCCACCGACCGAGCGAGCCGATGATGACTCCTGTCCAAGGCGCACAACGTCGTGCGCCGACTTCAACAGGAGAACATCGCAATGAAGAAGATCACACCCTCACATTGGGCAATCGGCGGAGCCCTTGCTGTCTCGCTCGGCCTCGGCGGCGCGCTCACGATGGCCCACGCAGGTGGCGGCGTCACGCAGGCCTCGACGCTCGTGCCCATCACGCCATGCCGTCTCGTCGACACTCGCGCCGACCAGACCGTCGGCGTCCGCAACACCCCGGTCGCGGCAACCGAGATCGCTTCCTTCGCGGTGTGGGGCACCAACGGCAACTGCACCATTCCGTCGACCGCAACCGGAATCGTCTCCAATGTCACGTCGGTCAACGGCAACGCGTCCAGCTACCTCACCGTCTATCCGGGTGACGCAGCCCGACCGTTGTCCTCGAACCTGAACTGGACGAACGCGAGCGCTCCCACCCCGAACCAGGTCACCGTCGGGCTGTCCGGCACGGGGGCGATCAAGGCTTACAACAACGCGGGATCGGTCGACGTCGTGATCGACATCGTCGGGTACTACCAGGCCGAAGCAGGCGGCCAGCCCGGCCAGCCCGGCCAGCCCGGACCGGTCGCGTCGAAGATCGCATCGGGACAGACCGTGACCGGATACGAAGCATTCGACTGGGACGCCGTCGCCAACAGCGAGACGCACGACGAGATCGTCCATCTGCCGGCGAAGGCCGGAGTCGATCTGACGGACCTGACCGTCAACTTCGCCAACACCTTCTCGGCCCTGACGCCCGAGAGCGATCCGTATTGCACGGGCAGCTACGCCGCACCAACGGCACCGGCGGGTCGGGTCTGCCTCTACCTCGACAAGGACAGCCAGGCCGGTCACGTGAACGGGTTCGCTCTGCCGATCTTGAAGGACAGCGGATTCGATGTCTCGATGACTGCGTCGCTCGGCGACAACTACGTCTCGATGTCATGGGCCTACACCGCCCCATGATCTGACCGGTTCAGTCCGGGGGCGTCCCGCCCAGCGCTCGCCAAACGAGCGCTGCGGTGCGACGCGGCCAATGTGCCGGGGGTCGGGCCCCGCTCAGAGCCCGGCCGTACCACGAGCCCGTCAGCATCGTCAGGCCGACTTCGAGGTCGGCGTCGGAGTCGATCAACCCGCCTTTCTGCGCACTGGTCAAAATCGTCTTGAGGCGACGGCGCCGTGGCGTGATCACCCGCTCCCGGTAACGGGCGAGTGCGTCAGGGTCGGTGCTGTCCTGCAGCATCGTGCCGACCAGCGACATTCGTCCGGGGCGTGAAACACCCTGCTGAAAGTCGGCCAGTTCGGCAACGAGGTCGGCGAAGGGATCGTCGAGCGTCGCCGCACGAGCCGGCGCAGGAGGGTCCTCCATCGCCGCCATCGCTGCCGAGGCCAGATCGGATTTCGTCGGCCAGCGTCGGTACACGGCCTGCCGGGTCGTTCCGGCCTCGTCGGCGATCGCCGTCAAACTCATTGCGTCGAAGCCACGCGAGGCCAGATGCCGGCTCGCAACGGCAAGGACGTCCGCGTCGATCCGGATGTCACGTGCTCGGCCACGGCTGCCTGAAGAGGTCGTCGCGAGCTTTTCCCGAGTCATCAATACGTTACAGTACCGTATTGATTCAGCCGACCAGGCCAGGAGCTGCGCAGATGCCGGAAGACGAGATCCCGAACGAAGTCCCGTCGCTGATCGAATGGGCGGGCGGTGATGAGGCGATGAGGCGATTGATGGAGGCCTTCTACGACCGTGTCGAGCAGGACGCGCTGCTCAGCCCACTCTTCCCCGGTGGCGTCTCCGACGAGCACAGGGTGAACGTCGGCACGTGGTGGATCGAGGTGTTCGGCGGGAGCCCGGGCTACACCGATCACCTCGGCGGATACGAGAACATGTTGGCGCACCATCGCAACCTCGGTATCACCGCAGAGCAACGTTTCCGCTTCGCGACACTGATGAGTCTCGCTGCCGACGATGCTCGACTCCCCGACGATCCCGAGTTCCGGGCTGCTCTCGTCGGTTATGTCGAGTGGGGAACGCGATTGGCGATGTTCAACTCACAGCCCGATGCAGACGTCGTTCCCAAGGCTCCGGTCCCACACTGGGGTTGGGGTGTCGCTCCGCCATATCAGCCCTGACGCCGGCCGGTCAGCGACACCGGCCGATGAGCGCAGGAGCAGGGGGGCTCCGGGTTGCCCGAATTGCATCAGGGCTGGATGACGCCGCGCTGTGAGGTGATGCGTGTGTACAGCTCGGGACGGCGGTATCTGTCGAAGTCGAACAGTGTGTCCTTGTAGCGCGAACACCAATCGAGATCACATCGGGCCACGATCAGCTCATCGCCCGTCGTCAGCGCCTGGGCCACGATTTGACCGCTCGGAGCGACGATCATCGATTGACCGAGAGAATCGACGCCCTCTTCGACCCCACCCTTGGCGACGCCGACGACCCACGTTCCGTTCTGATAGGCACCGCTCTGCATCACAAGCGCATTGTGGAATCCCTGCAGGATGTCCTGGCTCGGGTCCGGCACGTAGTGGATCGGCGTGTTGTATCCACAGAGGATCAGCTCGACGCCCTGCAGCCCCATCACGCGATAGGTCTCGGGCCAACGTCGGTCGTTGCAGATCATCATCCCGACGATTCCGCCGAACGCGCGCCAGACACCGAATCCCTCGGTGCTCGGCTCGAAGTAGTACCGCTCGGCATGCTGGAACGGGCGGTCCGGCTCGTTGTGTTCGTGGCCGGGGATGTGCACCTTGCGGTAGGTCGCGACGACGCTGCCGTCGCGTTCGACCAGGGTCTGCACGTTGTGACGGTGGACAGAACCATCGGCGTCGCTCGATCGCAGCGCATAGCCGAGACAGAACCCGATGCTCAGGCGCCGGGCCTCGTCGAACAGCGGCTGAGTCGCGGTGTTCGGCATCGCCGTCTCGTACCAGTGGTCCGCCTCGGTGATGTCGTCGACGAACCAGCGCGGGAAGAACGTTGTCAGTGCGAGCTCGGGGTACACGATCAGTTCCACGCCGTGATCGTGGGCCTGATGCAACAGGGTGATCATCCGTTCGACGACGCTCGAACGGGTGTGATCCCGTTGGACAGGACCGAGCTGGGCTGCGCCGATTGTGAGGATGCGAGTCATACCGAGGCAACCTTTACGGCACGACCCCGATGACGTCAAGTGACTGGGCGATCTGCACAAGGCGGGCGTCGCCATCGGCAACGAGCCACGCCAGACCCGGGCGTGTCGGTATCGGTGGCCGACGCGGCAGGATCGCACCGAGGAGATCGCCGTCGAGGTCGTTCGT
Organism: Actinomycetota bacterium; assembly: GCA_043746045.1. Classification (GTDB taxonomy): domain Bacteria; phylum Actinomycetota; class Acidimicrobiia; order Acidimicrobiales; family Ilumatobacteraceae; genus WLMZ01. Next base: position 3,631 of record JAYTRT010000708.1, read on the forward strand.
ACCGGCCATCACGAGGCCGAGTCGCGACCTGCGAACCGCAGTCGTCCAATGTCCGTAGCTGGCCCGGAGTCCCTCGGCACGGCCGGCTGCGACAACGTTGAAGTGCTCGCGGCGTCGGGAGATCCGGGCCGCAAACGCTCCGCTCGGGTCATCGACCAACTCGGCATCGTCCACGACGACGAGCACTGCCACGCCGGCCGGCATCGCGGCCACGAGGGTATCCAGATCGACATGGACCGAGCCGACCGCGGCGCTCGAACGACGAGGCGCGACACAGCCGATCCATCCGTCGGGATGGGCCGTCGACCAGCGATCAGCGATCGTCCGCAGGGCCGTCGAACGGCCGCTCCGTGCCGGACCGACCACGAGTGCGTGTTCGCCGGAGGCGAGCACCATCACCGTGAAACCGAGGTCGGCGAAATTCCTGCCGATCGGCAGCAGGACATCGCCGGACGAAGGCTCTACCGCAGCCTCTGGGAGACCGGCGACGGCGACGCATTCGGCCAGCCGGCCGAGCTGCGGATGTGTCCGCTTCGGTCTGTCGGCGTGGGGACTGCTCGGCCCGGGCCGGCGAGCGACGATCTGTGCCTCGCAGCCCGACGATGTGTCGAACAAGCGTCCGGTCGCCGCGGTCGGCACGACCGTCGACTTCAATCCCAGCGCGCCCACCTCCAGTGGGTCGCAGAGGTGGAAGATCCATCGCCGTGCGATCTGACCGAGCATCGCCGATGGCAACGACCCGATCCGCTGTGCCGTGATCAGCACCTGAAGACCTGCGCTCGGTCCTTCGGCCACGATTCGTTCGAGTTGCTCGAGCTGACGCCACTGGTCCGTCGCGTCCAGATCTGCACGAAGTGCTCCGAATCCGTCGATCATCAACACGACGTCGGTCTGCGCACGCGCCTGATCGAGTTCCGTCCGACGGTTCTCGATCAGCCCCGTCAGGTGATCGAGGAATCGCGCCACCCGCTCGCGCTCGTGGAGGCGCACCACTCCGGCGCACGACGCGATCGAACCAACGGCATCGAGCGCCGGATCGCCGTTGGCGTCGATGACGAACAGGTCGAGAGAGTGTGCGTGGCGCAGCGCCCGGCTCTCCAGACCAGCGGCGATGGTCACCAGCGCGGTCGTCGTGCCGCTACCGGGAGATCCGACCAACAGCGCGTGCCCATCGGCGGGGGTCCAGGTCAGGGCGCGTCGCGTTTGTGAATCCGGATCGTCGACGACTCCAAGCACATCGAGATCCAGAGCGTCGTCGGCCGGCGGCAGAGCCTCGAGCCCGATGTCGCTGGTCAACGACGCCAACCACGGCCGATGCGGCAGCGCGATTCCATTGATCTGGACCGCAACGCAGATTGCTTCGACGAGTACGTCCAACTCCGTCGGGCCGGTACTTCCACCAGTGCTCGCGCTCGCCCGAGCAATCACGCCACTGCTTTCTCGCACAGTCAACCGATCGGATGTCTCCGCGCTGCGAATCGGAGTCGTGCAATGCGCCGTCTGGAACGTGACCGCCTCGTCGACACCCAGTCGCATGATCGTCCGACCCGGGATCGACCTCGGAAGATGCGCTGCCGCCGCGTCGCCGATCACGTCGGTCGAATCAGCTGCATCCTGGACCCGCAGAGCGATGCGCAGATTCGTGTTCGCGCGGATGTTCTCGTCGAGTACGCCGCTCGGTCTCTGGGTCGCGAGCAGAAGATGCACGCCGAGACTGCGACCCCTTTGGGCGATACCGAGAAGAGCACCGATGAACTCCGGCTGCTGGACGACCAGCGTTGCGAATTCGTCGATCACCACCACGAGCCGAGGCAGCACCGAGACGCTCATGTCGGCCTTCAGCGACCGGCGGTACTCACCGAGGTCGTTCGCCGCAACGGACCGCAGGAGCATCTCACGGCGGCGGAGTTCGGCCTCCAGGCTGCGCAACGCCCGGGCCGCGAGCCTGTCGTCGAGGTCGGTCACCAGACCAACGGTGTGCGGGAGGGCCGCACATGCATCGAAGGTCGAACCGCCCTTGTAGTCGATCAGCACGAATGTGATCGTCTCCGGACTCGCCCGTGTGGCGAGACCGAGGACCAGGCTGCGCAGCAGTTCGCTCTTCCCGGAGCCTGTCGTTCCGGCCAGCAGCCCGTGCGGACCATCCCGAACGAGATCGATCTCGACGACACCGTCAGCAGAGATGCCGATCGGCGTCGAGGGCGCCGGATCGCGGCCGGCGGCGCGCCAACCAGCGGCGATCCGAGACGCGAACGCAGACGTGTCGGTGCCGATGTCCGCGGCGAGCAACTGCAATGAGCCGATCGACGGAGGCAGCGAGGCCGACACATCCGACGATTCGGGATCGACCAGTCCGGCCACGGACGCAGCAGCTTCGTGGGCGTTGCCGTCGGAGAGCCCGCACACGCGGACGGGATCCGCCAGCGAGCTGACCCTGGTGTCGCTGATCCACCGTCCGCGGCCGCCTCGACCGATCACCAAGGCGCTCGTGGCCAGAGCGGGGATGTCGGATTCTGCATCGCAGATCACGATGCCGGCCACGGAACGTTCATCGGCCAGCAGCCGACGAAGCGGGCCGCCCCGATTCGCCAACGAGGCGGCCTGGTCGATCACGATCACGAGATGACGGTCGTCGAAAGGATCGAGTCCGGCGATCAGTTCGGCGACGGCGGCGTGCGGCACGATGCGGGCCAACGGGGTGGCCGCCGTCGACGTCACAGCGTGCGGAAGCCACATCAGTGAATGCCAACGGTCGGGACGATCACTGACGATTGCCAGGACCCAGTCCGCCGGCCCGCTTGCCGCCGCCAACTGGACGACCAGCGAACGGCCGACCGCGATTGCGTCGTCTCCGCCGGCAATTGCCAGAACGGCACGGTCCCCGAGCGACAGTGCCACCGGAACGGTCCCGAGCCGCGATGCGCTCTCGATCGCGATCGCCACCTGCCCGTTCGCGGTGGCCCAACCCCGCGATCCGGTTCCCTCTGCTGCGACCCCGACCACCTCGGGTTGCCACGAGCCCTGTCCTTCGCCGAGCGAGACCCGGAATGCGTCGGTATCCCCGCTGCGTACGCTCCACAGGCCGGGACCGCGCTCGACCATGGTCATGATTGCTCGATCGATGGTCATCGTCGTTGCGATCAACGAATCGCGACACATCTGACGTTGGTCCTCGAGCGCAGCGATGAATCGAGCGAATGCCGATGCGTCCGATCGTCCGGCCGATCGTCGTGTCCGGATCAGGCCGAACCTCTGAGCCAGCCAGGTGCCGAGCGCGACCAGTGCACCCATCGCTCCGAACAACAGGAACATCAGCTGATCGAACACGAGTGCCAAGACAGCGGCACCGATCACGCCGATCGCAGCCGGCAGCAATCCGCCGCCCATCGCCATGCCGATCGACATGGTTCGTGGCGCGTCCAACGCCTTCTGCGCGAAGACGGGTCTGGGGTGAGGCGTACGGATCCACGGCGTCCGCCACGGGTCGGGACAGTCCGGTGACTCCGGTGACTCCGGAGATCCCGGAGATTTCGGGTCAACGGCGCGAATGACCAAGACGCTGTTGCCGACCTCGACTCGTTGCCCGATCGCGAGCGTGGTTGCCCCGGCAATCGACGTGCTGTCGACGACGACCGGATGAAGTCCGGCCAGCTGACTGATCGTGATCACCGCGTCCACGCCGATTTCGAGCACGGCGTGATGGAGCTCCAACGCCGGATCGGCGCACCGAATCGAAGCCGTCCTGGCCCGTCCGATGTAGTGGATGCCGGGAGGGAGAGGAACGGAGCCTCCTGCATCGACGCCGCCGACCCACACTGCGACGTGCACCGGCCGTTCAGGGGTGAGCCCCTGTTGGCTGAGATCGATCCGGCTTCCCTCGCGGATGCCCGAACCAACGAGCGTGCGTTCCACCGACATGATCCGTCCATCGATCGTCAATCGCGGCTCGCATCCACGGGCCCAGCTCGACATCGCGCCCTTCGATGCGAGAGCCGCACGCACCACCGGCGTCGCGACGAGCTCGGACAGGGTGGTCGCCGTGTCCACCCCGTCCACGATCATCGTGCGTCGGTCGGGCAGGACGATCCGCAGCCCGGGAACAGCACGAGCAGTCAACGGGAGACCAGGCGGCGATCCAGCAGCGGCGGCAGGGCAGGGAGGCAGATCGATTGTTTCGTGGGGCACGCCTGCTGAGTGCTTCGAGATCGCCGAAAACGGAACACAAATGTCGTCCGGCCTGCTGCTGTGACCTCATCTTGAGACGTTCTTGACAAAAGTGAGCTGTCCTGTGAGGGCTGCTGTGAGCCATCCGGTGACGGGCGTGGCGCACGCTGCTGGACATGACAGCAGCCAAGGACCCCTCCTCCCCACGGCACGTACCGATCGTCGATTCCCTCGGCAGCGAGTGGCGCCGAATCACGATCCGGGCCGACGATCTCCGTGCCGCACGGGCCTGGGACCTTCCCGGTTCCGAGGTCACGTCCCTCGACGACGTGCTTCGACGTTGCGGCTACCGACCTGCGCCGACGTCTGTCCAACAGGCTCGCCTCGATCCCTCCGCGAGATCATCCGGCGCTCAGTGCGACCAGTCGCAACACGACGAGTACCTGATCCTGTTGCTGACGCTCGCTCGCCATGACCGACTCGCCGGACGAGTGGTTCTCCAACGAATCCTGCCGGCCCTGTGCGCGCTGGCCCGGCGTCACTCCACCACGTTCCACGGCCACCAAGACCTGATCGACGAGCTCGTCGCCAACTCGTGGGCGTCGATTCGCAACTATCCCGTCGAACGCCGAACACGGCGGGTCGTGCCGAACCTCGTGCGCGACATCGGCTTCCAGACCATCGTGCGACCCGCACGTCGTCGGAATGCGGCGGAGTTGCCGACCGAACACCAGCACATTATCGACACCGAATGCCTGATCGACACTGATCCACTCCATGAGTTGGTCGATTTGCTCGACGAAGCCAGACGGAGCGGGATGAGTCAGAACGACATCGATCTGATCTGTCAGATCGTGACGCTCGACCAACCCGACCGGGTCGCCGCGATTCTGGACGTCACCCCGCGAACCGTGCGCAACCATCGCGATGCGATCGTGCATCGCCTGCGACACATCGCGGCCGTTGCTGCATGACGCTCGCTCGACGTCGAGATCGACGCGGTGTCACGGACGTTCGGTGAATCCGGCGCGCCGCTTGCCGAGGAACGCGGCGATTCCCTCCTGCGCGTCTGCCGTCATCGCAGCTGTCGACATCAGCTCGATCGCGAAATCGTAGGCTCGGTCTTGGGGCAGATCGATCTGGCCGTAGAAGCCCTGCTTGCCCATTGCCTTGGAGAGCAGACTGCCACGGGTCGCCCGCGTGATCAGATCGAGTGTGACGGCGTCGAGTTCGTCGGGGGGCACCGCGCGATTGATCAGTCCCCAATCGGCGGCGGTCGCAGCGTCGATGGTGTCACCGGTCAATGCCATCTCCAGTGCTCGCTTACGACCGATGTTGCGGGCAACGGCAACCAACGGCGTGTGACAGAACAGCCCGCCTTTGCCACCGGGGATCGCGAACCCGGCGGTGTCCGCGGCAACGGCGAGATCGCACGTCGCAACGAGCTGACAACCCGCTGCGGTGGCCAGCGCATGCACCTTTGCCACCACCGGTTGATGCATCGACTGGATCGCGTCCATCATCGTCGTGCACACGGAGAACAATTGGCGGGCCTCGTCGAGGCTTGCCCCGGCCATGTCACCGAAGTTGTGCCCGGCACTGAACACCGGCCCATTCGCAGCCAGAATCACTCCGTGGGCCTCGCTGGCACCGACGTGGCGGAACGCCTCCGTCAGCTCCAACATCACATTCATCGCCAGCGCGTTGCGTTTCTCCGGACGGTTCAACGTGATGGTCGCGATCGGCCCGGCGTTCGACACCAGCAGATGTTCGTAGCTCACCTCGACAGTGTCGCGCAGTGTCTCGCACATGCCGCACCGGCCGGTCGTACCGCCGGCTCAGCCACATCTGCCCAGGTCGAGCATCGGAGCGGACGGGCTCTGAATCAGA
>JAYTRT010000709.1:0-9638 GCA_043746045.1 Actinomycetota bacterium
TCGGTGATCTCCAACTCGCCGCGCGGGGACGGGTCGATCGCAGCGACCGCGGCGTGGATCGTGTGGTCGAAGAGGTAGACCCCGACGAGTGCCAGATCGCTCGGAGGATCGGCTGGCTTCTCCACCAGATGGACCACGTTGCCATGCTCGTCGAGCGTGGCGATACCGAAGCGATGGGGATCGGGGACCTTCTTGAGCAGGATCTGGGCGGTTGGAGGATCACTGCCCGCACGCGCCGATTCGAAGGCATGCACGAAGGCGCTCAGATCTTGCTCGAGCAGGTTGTCGCCCAGGTACATCACGAAGTCGTCCTGACCGAGGAAGTCCTCGGCGATGAGCACGCAATGTGCCAGACCGAGCGGTGCATCTTGCGGGATGTAGGTGACGTGCACGCCGAACTGGCTGCCGTCACCGACCGTCGCCATCACTTCGGCGCGGGTGTCGCCGACGATGATGCCGATCTCGACGATGCCGGCCGACGCCATTGCCTCGATCCCGTAGAACAGAATCGGCTTGTTGGCCACCGGCACCAATTGCTTGGCGCTCGTGTGGGTGATCGGTCGAAGCCGGGTGCCTGCGCCGCCGGCGAGGATGAGGGCTTTCATGGTTTCAGGGGCATGGTCGGGGTTCCTTCGGACAAACGCCGCAAGGCTACGGCGTATCGGGTGGGGCCGTGGCACTCGCACCGCTGAAATAGTCGAGGTAGGCCTGCGATCCGGGGGTGAGGACCAGCATCGCGTTCCCGCTGACGTCCTTGCCGACCACCGGCACCGTGTACTTCTTCAGTCCCCCACCAACCGCATCGCGCATCGCGCTTGCCGCTCCCAGCACATCCAATCCGGCGTCGATGTGGAGTGCACCGGTGATCGAGACCAGCACATCGCCTGCGCTCAGCGGGTTGCCCTTGACCTTGGCCACGGCCGCTTCGAGGACCGTGTTGATGAACGCTTGCTGCCGCTTGATCCGGCCGAAGTCCGACGCGGGATCCTCCGTCCACGTGTTCGTGTTGACGTCGTATGTCTCGAAGTGTCTGCTCCGCGCGTATGCCAGACCCTGGAATCCGTCGAGCGTGAAGCAACCGGGCTGGGCGATGTACAGACCGGTGTGCGTATCACGGATCGGTGTGTACGAGCAGACCTGCACCCCGCCAACCGCGTTGACGAGTGTCTTGAACCCTTGGAAGTCGACCTCGACGTAGTGCTGGACAGGGATGCCGAGAGTCTTGGTGATCACATCGATCAGGGCCTGCGGACCGACCTGGAACGCAGCGTTGATCCGCTGCGGCTTCTTGCAACCGGGAAGGTCGACGCACAGGTCTCGCGGCAACGACAGAAGTGATGCGGGACCGCCGTTCAGATCTCGGCGCAGGATCATCACCGTGTCGCTGCGGTTCCCCGTGACATCGGCTGCCCCACCGATCGCGGCGTAGTCCGGCGAGGACGGGTCGGAGCCGGCGCGACTGTCCGACCCGACGAGGAGATAGTTCTCGACCTTGCCATTCGACGGGCTGAACTTCAGGTCGGGGATGCGCGTGATGTTGGCGACCTGTTGATGGGCGGTGAACACCACACCGGTTGCGCCGGCGATCCCGAACAGCGCGACGAGGAGGAGCATCGAGCGCACCCGGCGCGGGCGACGACGCGGGCCCGACGGTCGACGAGGCTCGCGATCCGGCCGTTGCGGCGGCGGACCGGACTGTTCGATGTGCCCCGGATCGATGGCTGATGGTGCGATCTGCACGATCGTTGACGGTAGTCGGCCCACCTGACCGGCCACCGGCACCCTCGTCGGGGATTCCGGGGGTCGGTGAGGCGGTGGTCGGTGCGCTCAGGCCGGCCGGAGGTGGATCACATCTCCGGTGTCGATGCGATGAGTGACAGCGCAGTCGTCGAGCACCACGAGTCGGCCGTCCGGTTCGACGCCGATTGCCCGACCGACGAGCACCTGTTCACCCGGGAGTTCGATCCGGACCAGTTGCCCGATTGTGCCGAGATGCTGCCTGTAGAGATCCGTGATGTCAGCCGGCAGAGCGTCGTACGCCTCGAGCAAGACGGCCAGGACGGCTCGGGGGGTGGTGGCACCGCCGAGGCGCGCTGCGTCCGATGGCGCCCAACCGATGTTGAGGCCGAGTCCGACGACGACGAACGGGCCATCGTCCGAGGTCGACGCCTGAGCCAGGATGCCCGCGAGTTTGGCGCCGTCGACGAGCAGGTCGTTGGGCCACTTCAACATTGCGCGGACGCCGGCCGTGGAGCGCACGGCCTCGACGGCGGCGAGTGCGATCCGCTGAATCAGCTCGTGGGAGTGGGTAGGCAGGTCTCTGAGCAGGATGCTCACCAGGAGGTTGACACCGGGCGGGGCATCCCATCGCCGATCGAGCCGACCGCGACCGGCTGATTGGTGGTCGGCGGCGAGCACGGTTCGACTCGGCGCGCCGTTCGCTCCTGCTTCGATGAGGTCGGCATTGGTCGAACCGGTCTCGGCCGTCCACGTCACGTGCCATCCGGTCGGCCAGTTGATCTCGTTGCCCCGTCGGATCGTCACGACCGAGAGGCTAGATCGCCCTTCGCTCCGACCCCCTTCCGGAATCGCCACGTGACGAAACCAGCGGACGTCCTCGAACCCGCCCAGGCTCGCCCGAATATGGCCCGCGGGGCGCAACTGGGCGAACAGGTCGCTCAACCGCGCCCCGCGGGGCGCATCTGAGCAGATCCGCTGAAGGCGCCCCAACCCACCCACCACCCACCTGAACCGTCACGTGGCGATTCCCCAGTGGGCCGCCAGACCCACCTCCACCCACCTGAACCGTCACGTGGCGATTCCCCAGTGGGCCGGAGCCCACCCACCTCCACCGACCTGAAACGTCACGTGGCAATTCAGAAGGGCCCGACCCACCACCCACAGTTGAAACGTCACGTGGCGATCGGGAAGGGGACCGGTAGGTTATGAATGATCATTCATCCTGACTGATCATTCACTCATACGAGGAGAGCGGCCAATGGCATATTCACTCGACGACATCCCAGACCTCCACGGCCGGATCGCTGTCGTCACCGGCGCGAACGGTGGCCTCGGGCTCGAAACCGCACGCGCCCTTGCCGGCGCCGGTGCCCATGTCGTGATGGCCGCACGTGATCAGGACAAAGCCGCCCGCGCCCGCGCCGAGATCATCACCGCTCATCCCAGCGCCAGCCTCGAAGTGGTCGAACTCGACCTCGGTTCGTTGACCTCGGTGGCCGCCGCGGCGCGAACGATCCTCGGCGCGCACGACCGGATCGACATCCTCGTCAACAATGCCGGTCTGATGGCGATGCCGGAACGCACGACCGCCGACGGCTTCGAGATGCAGCTCGGTGTCAACCATCTCGGCCACTGGGCCCTCACCGCCCAACTGATGCCGGCGTTGCTCACTGCCGACGCAGCGCGCGTCGTCACCGTCACGAGCACCGCACGTCATATGGGTCGCGCCATCAACCCGGCGAATCCGAACCTACATGGCAAGTACTCGCCGTGGGGTGCGTACGGGCAATCGAAACTGGCCAACTTCCATTTCGCACTCGGCCTGCAACGGCAATTCGACGTCGCCGGTGCAGCCGCCGCCAGCCTGCTCGCCCACCCGGGCCTGACGAACACCGACCTCCAGGCACACACGGTGGCCGAGGGGGGCGCCGGCTGGACCGCCAACGCGGCGCACGCAATGACGGTCCACACGGGCATGACGGCAGCCCGCGGCGCGATGCCGCAGATCCGGGCCGCCACAGATCCCACTGCCGAGGGCGGACAGCTGTATGCACCGCGGTTCGTCAACAACGGAGCAGCCGTACGCCGACCGATCGTGCGCCGGCTCGGCCTGACCAAGGCAATCGCCACACTGTGGGACGTATCGGCACGCGAAACCGGGGTCGACATCGACCTGACGTTGCCCACCGCCAAAGTGCCGACCACAAACTCGCCGACCACAAACTCGCCGAGCACCGAGGCGCCGACCAGCACGGTCAGGGGATGACGAGCGGGTCGACGCAATTCGATCGTCCGGCCGCAGTACGGCACGCACTGCGCACCCTCGTCGCGCGGCACGGTCTGCACGGGGCATCGATGAGCGCCGTCGCCAAAGCGGCCGGTGTCGCGAGCGGCACGGCGTACGTGCACTACGAGTCGAAGGATCAGTTGATCTACGCCACCTATCTCGAGGTCAAGCGGGAGATGGGCATCGCGCTCGCGGGCGTTGTCGATCCGGACGCGTCGGCACACGATCGATTCGTACAACTCTGGACCGGCATCTACCGACATCTCGCCGGCGACCCGGACCGCGCTCGATTCATGGTGCAACTGGACAGCTCGCCATACGCCCTCACGGCGCACGAGATGGCGATGGCTGCCGACGGCGATCCGGTGATGGCAGAGGCCTCGGCACCCGATCTGGTGGCGCATCTCGCGCCCCTCGATCTGGAGACGCTCTACGACCTCGGGATCGGGCCCGCCATCAGGCTGGCCGCGAAGGTGACCGCCGAGACCGGTCCGATCGACGAAAACATGCTGACGCTCGTCGCCGAGGCATGCTGGCGGGCCGTCGCCGTCAGCTGAGACCGCTGGTTTCCGATTTCGACCCTGGACAAGGCATCATTGGCGGGTGCTGAAGAAGATTCTGATCGCCAACCGTGGAGAGATTGCCGTCCGAGTGATTCGGGCTGCCAGAGAGTTGGGGATCGCCACCGTCGCGGTGTACTCGGAACTCGATCGCAACGCACTCCACGTGCGTCTCGCCGACGAGGCCTTCGCCCTCGGCGGCCAGACCGCTGCAGAGAGCTACCTCAACACTGCTGCGATCCTCGATGCGATCAAGCAGAGTGGCGCGGATGCCGTCCACCCGGGTTACGGCTTCTTCAGCGAGAACCCCGATTTCATCCGGGCGATCACCGAGCTCGGCGTCGCGTTCATCGGACCACCGGCCACGGCAGTCGACGTGATGGGCGACAAGGTGAGCAGCCGTAAGGCCGCTCTGGCCGGCGGCGCACCGATCGTGCCGGGCACGACGGAATTCGCGCAGAGCTCGCAGGAAATCACCGACTTCGGCAACACCAACGGTTGGCCGGTTGCGATCAAGGCTGCCTTCGGGGGCGGCGGTCGCGGGATGAAGGTCGTCCACAGCGCCGCGGAAGTGAAGGATGCAATGGACAGCGCTCAGCGCGAGGCCAAGTCGTACTTCGGCCGCGACGAGGTCTATGTCGAGCGCTACCTCACGTGGCCGCGCCACATCGAAGTGCAGTTGGTCGGTGACCAGCACGGCAACGTCGTATGGGTCAGCACACGCGACTGCAGCGCCCAGCGCCGCCACCAGAAGCTGGTCGAGGAGGCCCCCGCGACCGCACTGCCAGAGGGCGTCGAAGAGGCCATGGGCCAGGCGGCGATCAAGGTCGCCAAGGCCGTTGGCTACTACAACGCAGGCACGGTCGAATTCATCTACCAAGACGGCGACTTCTTCTTCCTCGAGATGAACACCCGACTCCAAGTGGAGCACCCGGTCACCGAGGAGATCACCCGCATCGACCTCGTCGAATGGCAGATCCGCGTCGCCAGCGGCGAGCCGCTGCCGATGACCCAGGAGGAGGTCGGAGCCCGCCGCAACGGCCACAGCATCGAGATCCGGATCAACGCCGAAAATCCCGCCGGCGGCAAATTCCTGCCGAGCCCGGGCACGATCACCAAACTGACCACTCCCGATGGTTTCGGCGTTCGTTTCGACGGAGGTTACGAGGGCGGCGACGAGATCAGCCAGTACTACGACAACCTCGTCGGCAAGCTGATCGTGTGGGGCAAAGACCGCGACACGGCGATCGCACGCGCACTTCGGGCGCTGAAAGAGATGGTCGTCGAGGGCGTTGCCACCACGATCCCGGCCGACATCGCGATCCTCGAACACGAGGATTTCCGGACGATGAAGCACAGCACCAAGTGGGTCGAAGAGGTGCTCGACCTCAGCGGCATCGCGGCCCCGAAGGCGCCGACGGCCGCCGAAGGCGACGATGCCGGCCCGCTGATCCAGCGCAACACCACCGTCGAGGTCAACGGCAAGCGCTTCGACGTGAAGATGTGGGTACCCGAGGGCCAGGCCGTCGTTGCCACGGGCAAGGCGCCGGCGAAGAAGCCGGCCCGTGCTGCGGCCGCCGCTGGCGCCGCCGGTGGGGGAAGCGGCGACGTGACGGCCCCGATGCAGGGAACCATCGTCAAGATCTTGGTCGAGGTCGGCCAAGCAGTCGAGGCCGGTCAGGCCGTCGTCGTGCTCGAGGCGATGAAGATGGAAAATCAGATCGCTGCCGAGAAGACCGGCACAGTCAAAGAGATCAAGGTCACCGCCGGTCAGACGGTCGGCGCCGGCGACGTCGTCGTCATCATCTCCTGACCATCAGCGCCTGACGCTGATCACGATCGTGCCGGCCGCCTTGTCGTGCCACCCCTGGTGCCGTCGGTCCCAGAACGCGCCGGCGTAGACGACCAGGCTCAATGCCGTACCGACAGCCGGGATCACACCCGTGGCCAGTGGGATCAGCGCACGAATTGCCGATGACCACCACAGCACCGGTCCGCCGGTGTCGATCCGGACGACCCTGGTGCCCAGAGCGAACTTGCCGACCGTGCGCCCCCAGACCGCGATCATCGTGAATTCGTAGGTGAAGGCCGAGAGGACGACCGCGACATTGATCACGAACGTCTTGTTGGTGAGATCATCGGTGGTACGAACGCCGGCGATCAGCGCAACGACGACGACCGGGATCACGACGATCACCTGATCGATGATCTGGGCCACAACTCGTCGCCACATCGCGGCCAGTGTCACGCCAGCCGGCAGTCCCAGCGCCTTGTTCTTCTCGGCGGCATCGACCGCGCCGTGGTCGTAGCTCATCGGTTCACTCGGCCGCTTCAGCGAGCGCCTCTGCCAAAGCCGGATGGACGAGCAGGCTCTCGACGATGTCACTGACCTTGAGATGAGCGGTGACAGCGAGGGCGATCACACTGATCAGTTCTGCGGCGTGGCGGCCGACGATCGAACCACCGAGCACCACTCCGGTGGCCGGATCCGAGACGATCTTGACGAAGCCGCGCGAGTCGTTGTTGATCAGCGCCTTGGGCGTCGCGCTGAACGGCACCTTGGTGACGCGAATCTTGCGACCCTCGGCGAACGCCTCTGCCTCGGCAAGTCCGACGTCGGCGATCTCGGGTTCGGTGAAGATCGCCGAAGCGGCCTTGTCGTAGTCGAGATGGCGGTGAAACACTTTCTGCAGGCCCATCACGTGCTCGGCCACCTTACGACCCTGCATGCTCGCGACCGACGACAGAGGCAACTTGCCGCTGACGTCGCCAGCGGCGTAGATGTGGCTGATGTTGCTCTGGCAGTGACGGTTGATCGTCACATACCCGCCGTCGGTCTCGACACCTGCATCCTCGAGGCCGAGACCGTCGGTGTTCGGCACGGATCCGATTGCGAGGACGGCGTGGCTGCTGCGCACGATCCGGCCGTCGTCGCAGCTGACGATGACTTCGTCGCCGACTCGTTCGATGGACGTCGCCCTGGCACCTTTGAGCAACCGGACACCACGTTTGAGGAAGTCGTCCTCCAGCACGGCGGCCACTTCCGGATCTTTGCTCGGCAGGACCTGTTGGCGGCTGACGACGAGACTCACCGCAGCCCCGAACGACGAGAACATGTGCACGAACTCGACGCCGGTCACGCCGGAACCAACCACGGTGATACTGGTCGGGAAGATCTTCGGCGGATAGCAGTCGCGGGTCGTCAGGATCCGCTCGCCGTCGGGCTCGCACCAATCGGGGATACGCGGTCGAGACCCGGTCGCGACCAGGATTGCATCGGCGACGAGGATCTCGATCGACGTCGCACCCGAGTCGTCCGTGGTGGTCACCTCGATCCTGTGCGGGTCGAGCAGCCGCGCTGTCCCTGCGATCATCCGCACGTTCTGACTTTCGAGCAACCGGGTCGTGTTCCGCTGCAAGCGCGTACTGATCGCGTCGATCCGCTCGGTCAGCGCCTCGATGTCGACTTCGGCGTCCTGGCGTTCGAGTCCCATTCCGCCGATCCGACGGGTGAAACTCATCGCCCCACCGGTTGCGATCATCGTCTTCGACGGGATGCAATCCCACAGATGCGCCGCGCCGCCGATGATGTCGCGTTCGACGATCGTCACCTCGGCACCGAGCCGGGCGGCATGGGTCGCAGCCGTGTTGCCGGCCGGACCACCACCGATGATCACGAATTTGGTCGCCACGGTCGCGAAGGCTACCGGCCCGGACGCGACGCCGGGGTCGAGCCAGAGCCAGACGGGCGCAGACCACCGGGGTCATCGGATACCGTGCAATCCCTGTGAACCACACCGCTGATCCCGCCGACGACGCATCTGACCCCGCCGGCGGGGCCCCCGACGACGCGGAACATCTGTCGACCGGCAGCGGCCTGGTGGCCGAGAAGACGAAACGGCTGGCCAAGGTCGACGAGCTGCGGACGTCCGGTCACGAGCCCTACCCGTATCGATTCGACCGCACGCATACGTTGGCCGACGTCCGCGCCCGGTTCGGCTCGATCGACGCGGGCACCGAGACGGACGTGCACGTCGCGGTCGCCGGTCGGATGATGCTGAAGCGCGATGGCGGCAAGCTGATCTTCGCGACACTGCGCGACCGCACCGATCAGATCCAACTGTTCATCTCCAAGGCCGTGGTGGGCGAGGAGATGTTCGCAGCGATCGTCGACCTCGACCTCGGAGACTGGATCGGCGTCGAAGGCATCGTCATGGCCACCCGGACCGGCGAGCTCAGTGTCAAGGTCCAGTCACTCGTCCTGCTGTCGAAGGCGCTGCGGCCGATGCCGGACAAGTGGAAGGGCCTGACCGACACCGACACCCGGTATCGCCAGCGTTATGCAGACCTGATCGTCAACGAAGACGCACGCCGGAACTTCCAGATCCGCCACGCGATGATCTCCAGCTTCCGCAAGACCCTCAGCGATCGCGGCTTCATCGAGGTCGAGACGCCGGTGCTGCACATGGAGGCCGGTGGAGCACACGCCCGCCCGTTCGTCACGCACCACAACACACTCGACATGGATCTGTACCTGCGGATCGCGTTGGAACTCCACCTCAAGCGGTTGATCGTCGGCGGCATGGAACGCGTCTTCGAGATCGGCCGGATCTTCCGCAACGAAGGCATGAGTACCCGCCACAACCCCGAGTTCACGATGATGGAGTCGTATCAAGCGTTCGCCGATGTCAGCGACGTCATCGAGCTGACCGAGGCCTTGATCACGAATGCAGCGCGCGATGCGCTGGGCACGTCAATGGTCGACCTCGGCGGCGAGATGGTCGATCTGGCCGAGCCCTGGCGCCAGGTACGGATGATCGACCTCGTTGCCGAATCAACCGGGGTCGAGGTGCATCCCTCGCAACCCGTCGGGCATCTGCGCGAGCTCGCTGCGAAATACGACGTTTCCTGCGCACCGCGCTGGGGTTCGGGCAAGATCATCGAAGAGCTGTTCGAAGCCACCTGCGAGCACACCCTCATCCGGCCGACGTTCGTCACCGGACATCCGGTGGAGATCAGTCCACTGGCTCGGATCGATCGCAATGACCCGT
>JAYTRT010000710.1:0-3101 GCA_043746045.1 Actinomycetota bacterium
GCTGACGGGGCGAAATGTGAGTCCGGCGATTGCCCGGTGTGCATACCGGATGATGCCGCCGCCGTCGATCACGAAGACGCTTCGTCGGGGGAATCCGAGCGGACCCAACGTTCCGTACAGACCCGCCACGACCTTGTCCGGGTCGGCGAGGAGCGGGAACTTGAAACCGTACTTGCTGCTGAAGTTGTCGTGGCTGTTCACATCCTGCGCGGAAATGGCCAGTATCTGCGCACCGACTTCCTCGAACTGGTCGAGGTCGTTGTTGTAGCTGTTGAGCTGTTTCGTGCACACCGGAGAGTCGTCACCCGGATAGAACACGACGACCACCGGGTGGCCACGGAACTCCGCCAACGAATGGGTTGCTCCCCCACTCCCCTTCAACGAGAAGTCCGGGGCGACGTCTCCGACCCCGACGCTCACTCGCCAGCCATTTCCATCAATTCATCCGAGATGTCGAAGTTGCTGTACACGTCCTGGACGTCGTCATCGTCCTCGAGCGCGTCCATGATCCGGAGGATCTTGCGGACGTCGACGATGTCGGTGACCTCGACATCGAGCGACGAGACCATCGTGCTCTCCGCAGAGTTGACCTTGATACCGGCGGCTTCCAGAGCGGCCTGCAGGTCGTAGACGTGGTTCGGCGCGCAGAGCACCCGCCAGTCGTCGCCATCCCGGGTGACATCGTCGGCGTCGGCGTCGAGTGCGGCCATGGTCAAGAGGTCCTCGTCGACGGAACCGTCGATCATGACCACGCCTCTACGGCTGAATTGCCATCCAACGGCGCCGGGCTCGGCCATACTGCCGCCCAACTTGGAGAAGATCGTGCGGATGTTGGAGCCGGTGCGGTTCCGGTTGTCGGTCAACGTGTCGACCATCAACGCCACGCCGCCTGGAGCGTAACCCTCGTACATGATTGCCTCGTAGGTGCCGCCGTCGTCGCCACCACTGCCTCGTTTGATCGCTCTGTCGATCAATTCTTTGGTCATCTGACCCGCCTTGGCCTTGAGCACCGCCGTCCGCAACGAAGCATTGCTGCCCGGGTCACCACCGCCCTCGCGCGCCGAGACCTCGATCTGCCGCGCCAGCTTGGCGAAGAGCTTGCCCCGCTTCGCGTCCTTGGCACCTTTTTGGTGCTTGATCGTTGCCCATTTCGAATGGCCTGACATGTTTCTAGACCTCCTGGAGGAACAGAGAATGGAGTCGGTGGTCCGGGGTGAGCTCCGGATGGAACGACGCGACGAATATCCTGCCCGATTTCGCGAGCACGGGAACACCATCGTGCTTCGCGACCACGGTGACACCCATACCGACGGACTCCACCTTCGGTGCCCGGATGAACACCGCGTGGAACGGAGCGACGAACGACTCGCCCGGAACGTCGATGTCGATGTCCGCCTCGAAGCTGTCCACCTGGCGGCCGTAGCCGTTGCGACGGACGGCAATGTCGATCGCGCCGAAGCTCCGCTGATCGGATCGGCCGTCGAGTACGTCGGTGGCCAACAGGATCATTCCAGCGCACGTACCGAACACAGCGAACCCCTCGCCGATCCGCTGCGCCAGTGGATCGAACAATCCGGACGTCTCGAGCAGACGCGACATTGTCGTGCTCTCGCCGCCCGGCATGACCAAGCCATCGAGCCCGTCGAGATCCGCGGGGACGCGGACCTGCCTGGTCTCAGCCGAGCACAGCTCGAGTGCTGCCTGATGCGCAGCGAACGCACCCTGCAACGCGAGCACGCCGATCAACGGCATGGCCGGCACCCGGAGGCTCCATCGTCGACCGGATGACTGACGACTACCAGCCGCGCTCGGAGAAACGCTGATTGATCTCGTCCATGCCGATGCCCGTCATCGGGGCACCCAGACCACGGCTGACCTTGGCCAGGATGTGGGCGTCGCGGAAGTGTGTGGTGGCTTCGACGATCGCCTTGGCGCGAGGTGACGGATCGTCGCTCTTGAAGATGCCCGAGCCGACGAACACCGCTTCGGCTCCGAGTTGCATCGCCAGCGCAGCATCGGCCGGGGTGGCGATGCCGCCGGCGCAGAACAACGGGACGGGCAGCCAACCGGTTTCGGCGATCTCCTGGACGAGCGAGAGCGGCGCCTGCAGACGCTTGGCCCACTCGAAAAGTTCGGCCGAGTCGGCCTGGGTGATCTTCTTCATGTCGCCGATGATCGAGCGAAGGTGTCGGACCGCCTCGATGATGTTGCCGGTGCCGGCCTCACCCTTCGAGCGGATCATGCACGCGCCTTCTGAAATGCGGCGCAACGCTTCACCCAGGTTGGTCGCACCGCACACGAACGGAACGGCGAACTTGTACTTGTCGATGTGGTGGCTCTCGTCGGCCGGCGACAGAACCTCGCTCTCGTCGATGAAGTCGACGCCCAGCGCTTCGAGAATCTGCGCTTCGACGAAATGACCGATGCGCACCTTGGCCATCACCGGGATCGAGACGACCGCTTGGATGCCGTCGATCATCTCCGGGTCGCTCATCCGCGCCACGCCGCCATCACGACGGATGTCGGCCGGCACTCGCTCGAGTGCCATCACCGCACAGGCTCCGGCATCTTCGGCGATCTTGGCCTGGTCGGGGGTGACGACGTCCATGATCACGCCGCCCTTCAACATCTCGGCCAGACCCCGCTTGACGGGATATGTGCCGGTAGCGCGCGGCGGGGACGAATCAACTGAACTCATGTGTTCGATCGTACCGACTCGACCCTGCGTACTGGCGATCGTTTACGGGTACTGGACCGAGCCGATGTCGGTTACGGACGCCGCGACGGCGCCCTTGCCGGCGCGAGCCAGTTCGACGAACGTGTGACCCGGGGTGAGCAGGATCGGCTTGCCCTCGGCGTCGAGCAGGGTGAAGGTTTGCAAGCGATCGGTGCGCGTCCAGGAGCCTTCGATGTACTTGCCCCCCGAGAACACCCACGCCACGCCGTAGCCCTCGGTCTGAGCCTCGGGACTGCGACCATCGGCAGGACTCGGGCGGTAATCGACATAGAGCAGGATCACGTTGCTGGTGGCCACCTGGAGACCGGTCAGTGCGTCCATGTGGGGCTTGCCGTCGGTGGAGCGGAGGTAGGTGCCGGAACCG
>JAYTRT010000711.1:0-3089 GCA_043746045.1 Actinomycetota bacterium
ACGCCGATCGTGGAGAGAACGGCACCGCCCGGATCGAGCGGTGATTCGTCCGGATCGCGAGTTTTCGGCAGCAGGAAGTAGCCGCCGACGAGTGCCGCGACGACGAGCGGGACGTTGATCAGGAAGACCGAACCCCACCAGAAGTGCGACAAGAGTGCACCCGACATGACCTGACCGAGGGCGCCTCCGGCTCCGGTGACGCTGGCCCAGATCGCGATTGCCTTGGTGCGCTCGTGCGGTGGGAAGACGTTGATCAGGATCGACAACGTCGATGGCATGATCAACGCAGCGCCGAGGCCCATCGCCGCCCGACACGCGATCAGTTGCCACATCTGGCTGGACATCGATGCAGTCACCACCGCGACGAGGACGATCATCAGGCCGAGCTGCAGCGCCCCTTTGCGGCCGAAGCGGTCACCGATCGCGCCCGTTGTGAACAACAGTCCTGCGAAGACGAGTGAGTAGATCGCGACGACCCACTGCAGTTGGGTTTCCGTCGCGCCCAGATCGCGTGACAGCGTCGGCAGAGTCACGTTGAGGCTCGCATTGCCGACCGTGACGATCAGCAGGCTCACGCACAGCACCGCAAGCACGTACCAACGTCGTTGATAGGTGACGGTGCCCGGACCGGTCGGGGTGTTGGTGTCGAAACGGAATGCGTTCACCATGTCGAGATCTCGGGGATGATCGAGGCTCCGGCGAACTCGATGGTCTCCAACATCTTGTCGCCCGGACTGGGGACGTACGCGGCGCTGATGCCGAGGTCGTGGAGTCGTCGCAGTTCGGCCAACGGCACGGCTGGATCGTCGCTCGGGTCGAACCTGAACGTGACCGTCTTCTCGATCGAGTCGTAGTCGCGACCAAGGGCGTCGCAGTGCTCGCGGAGTACGTCGAGCTTGTGCGCGACCTCGGGGCCGCCGAAGAGGTTGCAGGCGTCTGCGTACTGGGCGACCAGCCGCAGCGTCTTGCGCTCCCCACCACCGCCGATCATGATCGGCGGTCGGTGCAGGTTGGGCGGCGAGTTCAAGGTCCGACCGAGTTGATAGTGCGCTCCGTCGAACGCCGCGTCGCTGTCGCTCCACATCTGCAAGCAGATCTGCAGGGCTTCTTCCAACCGCTCGAATCGCTCGGCCGTCGCAGGGAAGGGCAGTCCGAGCCCTTTCGATTCCTCTTCGTTCCAGGCCGCTCCGATGCCGAGTCCGGCTCGCCCTCCGGAGAGAACGTCGAGCGTGGTGATGGCCTTGGCCAACAGACCCGGCTCGCGGTACACGACACCGGTGACGAGCGTGTGCAACTTCACTCGTTTCGTGCTCGCGGCCAGGAATCCGAGCGTCGTGTAGGCCTCGAGCATCTCGTTCTCGGCAGGACCGTTGATGAAGATCTGCCACAGGTGGTCCATCACGGTGATGCGTTCGAAGCCGGCGTGTTCGGCAGTCTGAGCGATGTTCACGAGGCGCGGCGCCAGTTCGGTGGCTCCGCCCGGCCAGGTGAAATCTGCGATGTGCAATCCGAGTTCCATGAGGGGTTCCTTCTCTCCTGTAAGGTGGAGGTTTACCTCCGGTACGATACCGGAGGGAACCCTCCGCTTGCAACCACGCAGTGGTCGAACCAGGAGAGCCGATGACGGGCACGGAGAAACTCGCCGAAGCGCCGGCCGAACGGCCGCAGCGTGCCGACGCGCGCCGCAACGTCGAGGCCCTGCTCGCCGCTGCACGGGCGGCGTTTGCAGAAAACGGTTCGTCGACGTCGCTCGAAGACATCGCCCGCCGGGCCCAGGTCGGGATCGGAACGCTCTACCGCCACTTCCCGACGCGTCAGGACCTCTTCCGCGGGGTGTACGTGGCCGAGGTCGAGGAGCTGTGTCGGTCAGCGCAGGATTTTGCGGACCTGCCTCCGTGGGACGCACTCGTTGGTTGGTTGCACCGCTTCGTTCCGTACATGGCCACCAAACGAGCCGTTGCCGAGGAACTCGTTGCCGGATCCGATCTGTTCAAGAGCTGCCGTTCGAGCATCTCGGCTGCGGGAGAACCATTGCTGCGTCGTGCCCAGGACGCAGGAACGGCCCGCGCCGACACCGACTTCGATGACGTCCTTCGGCTCGTCAGCGGGATCACCCTTCTGCAAGGTGTCGAGCCGGGCCAGTTGGAGCGGGTGCTCGACATGGCGCTCGACGGTGTCAGGGCGCGTCGAAGGTAGCGGCGACGGCGAGAGCGACCGTGGCGTCGATTATCGTTCGTCCGTTCGGAAGTCTGAGGGGGCGTCGTATGACCTGTCGAGTTGTCGTGTGGGGAACCGGAAACGTCGGCAAGCCGGCCATTCGTGCTGTGCTGGCCTCGAGTGAGTTCGAACTCGTCGGGGTCATCGTCGGCAATCCCGACAAGGTGGGGGTCGACGCCGGGACACTCGCAGGTGTTGGCCCGACAGGCGTTCTGGCGACCACCGACGCGGCCGCGGTCCTGGCCTTGAATCCGGACGCTGTCGCGTATTGCGCTTCGGGCGATTTTCGTCCACAGGAGGCGATTGGCGACATCGAAATGTGTCTGCGCGCGGGTGTCAACGTGGTCACCACCTCCGTCTACGACCTGATCCATCCGCCGACGACACCGAAGCCGCTGCGCGACCGGATCGAATCAGCATGCGCTGCCGGCAACAGTTCGGTGTTCGTCACCGGTATCGATCCCGGGTGGGCCCTCGATCTTGTCCCGCTGGTGCTGTGCGGTGTCGCCGGAAGGATCGACGAGATTCGCGCTCAGGAGATCTTCTGCTACGAGACGTACCACGCGCCGGATGCGGTCCGCTACCTGATCGGGTTCGGCCAACCGATGGACGAGCTGCCGATCATGCTCGATCACAACGTTCTGATCGGTATCTGGGGTGGAATGATCCGTGTCGTGGCTGACGGTCTCGGGCTCGTGGTCGACGACATCACCACCAGTGTCGAACGGTTTGCGCTCGAAGAGACCGTCGACGTGCCGGGCATGGGAACGTTCGAGGCGGGTACGCAGGGTGCCTTCCGTTTCGAGGTGCAGGGGATCATCGGTGGCCGACCGCGGATCGTTATGGAACACGTCACCCGGCTGGTTCCCCAG
>JAYTRT010000712.1:0-3078 GCA_043746045.1 Actinomycetota bacterium
TCTAGAACGTGAATCGTTCCTCGTGGATGAAGTCATCAGCGAGCCCCGCCGTGCGCAGAGACATGCGGACGGCGTCGGTCATCCTCGGAGGGCCGCACATGTACACATCGCGTTGGGCAAGGTTCGGGATCAGCCGAACGAGAGCGGACGTCGAGAGACAGGTGGCGTTCTCGCCGAGCAGGTAGTGCACGCGCGCACCTCGGCTGTGAGCGATCTCGTCCAGCTCCTGCCGAAAGAGCAGTTGGTCGGTGCTGCGTGCCCGGTACAGAAGCGTCAGGTCGTGTCCGGGGGCAAAGGGGATGGTCTCGAACAGGGCGCGCATCGGGGTGATGCCGACTCCGCCGGCGATCAGCAGGACGTCGTCGCGGCTTCGTCGCGCGCTCGTCATCGCTCCATACGGCCCTTCGGTCACGATCCATGTTCCAAGCGCGATGTCCTGAATGCGAGCGCTTCCGTGACCGAGTGACTTGACGGTCAGGCGTAGCCGAGTGGCGGTCGGCGCCGCAGACAATGAGAATGGATGCGCGGTCAACCACAGATCAGGGGTGAGGAACCGCCAGCGGAAGAACTGACCGGACTCGGCTCGGAGTTCAGTGAGGTGCTGTCCCTCGACCTCGATGCTGACCACGCCAGGTGCCTCAGCGACGATCGCGACGACGCGCATCCGATGACGGGCCGCCTGCATGATCGGCGTGATCACCCGATGCCGAACGAGGAGGGCGAAGACGTTGGTGTACAGCAACGCCCACGCGACCTGCAGCAGGCGGTGGCCGGCGAGGTCCGGGCCAGCGAGCTGGTGGACGAACGAGAGCGCGACGCCGACGTACGTCAGGAGGTGGATGGTGTGCCACTTCTCGAACGAAAGCCGTGCGCGCGCTGCACGTGCCGATGCGATCCCGACGGCGACGAGGATGACGGTGCCCACGGTCGCAGCCATCAGCCACGGCAGGCGCGTGA
The DNA here is from genome assembly GCA_043746045.1 of Actinomycetota bacterium. Taxonomy (GTDB): domain Bacteria; phylum Actinomycetota; class Acidimicrobiia; order Acidimicrobiales; family Ilumatobacteraceae; genus WLMZ01. The sequence goes on from JAYTRT010000712.1 coordinate 958, forward strand.
CGTGCCAGAACGACGGCAGCAAACCCTCGTGCCTGGACTGCGCCCACGCCAGAACAGCAGCGTAGGCGTGGACGAGGATCAACGTGACCACGAGTCGACCACCACGGCTGTGCCAGCGGGCCAGCACATCGGCGCCGACGTCGCGTTCCAACCTCGGCACGCGCGACATCAACGCGATCAGGACGAGCACGGCGTATCCCGCCGTCGTCCCGCACACATGCGCAACGAGCGAGGCGAATTGCAACGGCGCAGGACCGCGCACCATCAGGATGATCGGCCACCAGGCGACCGCCATCGCGCCGATCCAGATCGCCGTCAGCACCGTGTAACGCACACCTGCCGGCCGACGCGAGTTCGACATCATCCGGGAGATCGCCACGTCGAGGTCAGGCTGCGCATGAGCACTGTCGCACGCCGTTGGTCGGGTCGGTTGCGGGGCCATCATGTTGATCCGCCGAGACCAGGCGGCGTCGGCGGTGAAGGCGTCTGCGGAGCAAGGCCGGGGCTCGCTGCGGCAGTCGATCGGGTCGGGGCGACCGGTGATAGAGCGGGCGCACTGAGGCCGAACCACAGTCCGAGGGTGGAGGCGAGAAGGAACACGATGACATTCGAGCGGCGGTTGCGAGGTCGCCGTATTCGGCGAGTCCGATTCGGGGCCGCACAACTCGGCGTGTCGCGAATCTGGCTTCTCACCGTTGCAATCGGCGGCTCCGACGAGTGTTGTCGTCGACGTTGTTGCATCTGCTGCAGAAGTGGATCGATCGGGATCGGCGGAGGGAAGATCGGTCTGCGTTCGAAGTCCATCTGCACAGTCGGCCACACGGAGTTAAGAGCCGACTGAAGATTTCCTAGGAACCGTCACTGATTTGATGCCGCCGATCAGCAGCCGCGCGGCCCGCCTCGGTGCGGAACGATTACGGTCCCTGAGCGTGAGGCCTCGGAGATGGATGAGATGGGCGAAGTCCGACCGCAGTCAGGCGTCGACCACGCTGTCATCCACGGGAGACGACGCGACGAGTGGAACGCGATGGCTCGTCGTGCTCGGCTCGACGGCTGCCTTCGGGGTGGCCTTCGCCTTCGTCCTTCCGCCGCGGACGGCGTTGTACTGGTACGTCTTCCCATTGTTCGGCATCGCCGTGCCGTACCTCGTCGAGGTGCGGCGGGAGCTCACGCCTCGCTGGTGGCTGACATTCGCTGCCGCCGCCGTTGTCAGCCCGCTCGCACTCGCCCTCGACTGGGCGTTCTCCGGACACATCCTGTGGAACGTGTTGCTACTCGGCCACGTCGTCCGCAGTCCCGCCCGGAACACGGCTTGGGTGCCCGTGTTCGGCGCCTCGCTGATTCACCTGTTCGCGCTGAAGGCCGCGACGCAGACCGGGCGGGACCTCGTCGGCGGTGTTCTCTCGGCCGCACTCGCCGTTGGCGTCCTCGTCGTATCTGGCACACAACGCGGTGGTGTCACTCGCCGTCCCGGTTGATGAACAGCGATTCCGCCATCTTCGACGGACAGCGCTGGCAGGCGGACTCGAGTGTGGATCAGCTACTGACGTGCGGCAGGTGAGTGATCGCGCCGGGCCACCGCGATCGCATGTGGGAAGCTGGACCATTGACCAGACGAGGCGGCTTACCGGTCGGGACACGGAATGGCGACGGTGCTCGACCGCATTGGACGATGCGCTCAGGGTAACGACGCGCCTCGAGTTGGTCGGTGAGCCAGGGATCGGCAAGTCGGCCCTGTTCGACCAAACGGTCGAAGCTGCCCGCGCGCGTGGCTTTCGGGTGCTGGTCGCCCGGCCGAATCGCGCCGAGACGTCGCTGGCCTATGCCGGCTTGGGTGACCTCCTCGCCGAGGTCGACACCCCGGAATCATTGACGAAGCCGGAGCGCCGGGCGATGGACATCGCCCAGGGGCGGGCGCTGAGCGACGGGCCGATTTCGGCGCGCACGCTCGGGGCCGCCATTGCGGCGACGCTCTGCAGCCTCGCCGAGCACGCGCCGACCCTGATCGGCGTCGACGATCTGCAGTGGCTCGACGCAGCGTCCGCCGACGTGCTCGCGTTTGTCGCCCGTCGCCTCCCGACGCGGAACTCGATGCTGCTCGTCGCCCGTCGGCCCGATGGT
>JAYTRT010000713.1:0-3076 GCA_043746045.1 Actinomycetota bacterium
TGCCGCCGATCAGCCGAGGTTCGTTGTCGATCGCGGCGAGGGCTTCGTCGGCATATCGCTCGTCGTCGGTCGCCAGTCGGAACAGGCCACCGGCGGCCAGCGTGTCGATCATCAGGCCGAGCCGCTGAGCAGTGATCAGTCGCTTTCCGGCGTGCCGCGGCTTCGGCCACGGGTCGGGAAACCAGATCCGAATTTCGGCGACCGACGCAGGTCCGAGGATCTCGAACACGTCGAACGCGTCACCGACCCAGAGCCGCACGTTGCCGATGCCCTGCTCGTCCAGGATGACGGCGAGATTGGCGATCATCGCCCCATTCGGCTCGCACGCGATGACGAGTGACCCAGCGTCTGCCGCTGCCATCGAGGCCGTCGCGTCGCCCTTGCCGCAGCCGACCTCGACGATGATCGGCCGATCGGTCGGGATCGGGAGCTCCGCGTGGAAGCGGGGAACGAGCAGATCGAAGGCGCGTTGGCGCGTCGGCGACATTCGACCCTGACGCCCACCGAAGGTGTAACTGCCTCCAACAGGGCGAGGCGCGATGAACCGCTTCTGATTCGGGCCCGGCACGACCATCGAGGGTAGTGGTGGCTACGGTTCGCCGACATGCCGCCGACGAGAACCACGCCCACCACAACGCCGGAGACACCGACGTCCACAACGCCGGCGCAACTGAACGAGTTGTCCTTCTACGCACTGGCCGGCGCACCGAAATCGCCACGCGATCTCATCGCCGAATGCCGAGATGGTGAAGCGCTGGGCTTCGGATCGGTGTTCCTCAGCGAGCGGTTCAACATCAAGGAGGTCGTCACCCTCAGCGGGGCCGCCGGCGCAGTGACGCAAACACTTGGGATCGCCACCGGCGCGACGAACCACAACACCCGTCACCCGATCGTCACCGCCGCCTTCGCGACGACCATGCACCGTCTGACGGAAGGCCGGTTCGCGCTGGGGCTCGGTCGTGGCATCGAGAGGATGTTCGACGCGTTCGGCATTCCCCGCATCACGACTGCGCAGATCGAGGACTTCGTCGGGCTGATGCATCGACTGTGGAACGGCGAAGTGATCATCGGCCACGACGGACCGGCCGGCCGATTTCCGGTGCTTGCCCTCGATCCCACCTTCCACGAGAAGATCCCGACGATGTTCACCGCCTTCGGTCCGCATTCGCTGGCGCTCGGCGGCCGCGTGTTCGATGGCGTCATCCTGCATACGTTCTTCACCGACGAGACGCTCCAACGTTGCGTGCGGACCGTCAAACAGGCAGCAGAGGAGGCCGGCCGTGATCCCGATGCCGTCCGCGTGTGGAGCTGTTTCGCAACGATCGGTGACTGGATTCCCGAGGACGTCAGGCTGAAGAAGACAGTTGGTCGATTGGCCACCTACCTCCAGGGATACGGCGATCTGCTGGTACGGACCAACAACTGGGACCCGGCGGTTCTCGCTGCGTTCCGGGCCGATCCGTTCGTCGCCGGGTTCCGTGGCGCGCTCGATGCGGTGGCGACCACCAGTGAACTCGAGCACGTCGCGACGCTGATCCCCGCCGAATGGCTGGCCCCGGCGGCGGCGGGCACCGCCGACCGGTGCGCCGCAGCCGTGCTGCGTCAACTCGACCTCGGCGCCGACGGCGTCATCCTGCATGGGGCGGCACCGAGCGAACTGGCACCGACGGTCGAGGCCTACCGTCGCATCCGCCCAGCCGACCGATTCGACCGTCTCGCCGCGAATCCTGCGGGCTGACCGGTCCGGCTTGCTGGCCGGGTGAACGACCGACCGGTTGTACGCTCGGCCGATGGCCATTGCACACCCATGGGAGCAACTTTCGAGGGGCGTCGATCTGCCCTTCCATCCTGATCTCACCGTGCCGGAGTTGCACGAGGTCAGGCTCGACATTCCGCTGCCGCCGGCGGTCGGCGATGTCGCCAAAGCCGCTCGGGCCGCGATTGTCGCCCGGCTCGCGTTCGATGTTCGACCAGGTCTGACAGTCGCGGTCGGCGCGGGCAGTCGTGGACTGAGCGACCGGGTCGACGTGCTGCGGGGCACGATCGACGGGCTGCGCGATCTCGGCGCGGAACCGTTCGTGGTTCCGGCGATGGGCAGCCACGGCGGGGCGACGGCGGACGGTCAACGGGCGATGCTCGAAGAACTGGGGATGACCGAAGCGGCGATCGGCGCCGAAATCCGGGCGACGATGGAGACCGTCGAAGTTGCTCGCACGGCGGATGGCATGCCGCTCTACCTCGACCGCCACGCGGCGGGCGCCGACCGGATCCTGCCCGTCAACCGGGTCAAGCCGCACACCTGTTTCCACGGTCCGATCGAGAGCGGCTGCACGAAGATGGCGGTGGTTGGTTTCGGAAAGCAGCCGGGGGCCGCCCAGATCCATTCGTGCGGACCGGTCGAGATGCGCGACCGGTTGCTGCGCGGTATCGCCGCTCTGCGCGAAACGGGACGACTGCTCGGCGGTCTGGCAACCGTCGAATCAGCGGCTGGCGATGTCGTGCGGGTCGAGGCCTTCGATGCGAACGAGGTCGGCGGCGACGCTGAACACGAGCTGCTCGACTATGCGCGCACGATGGTCCCGGCGCTGCCGTTTCCCGTCATCGACGTGTTGATCATCGAACAGGGCGGCAAGGACATCAGCGGCACGACACTGGATCCGAACGTCACCGGCCGGTTCTGGATCAACGGCCTCGACGACGCCGACAGTCCACGGGTCTCGAACATCGTGCTGCTCGGCATCACCCCGGTCAGCGGCGGCAACGTGCTCGGCATCGGGCTGGCCGACTTCATCCCCGCGTCGTTGGCGAACACGATCGACTGGCACAAGACGTACGTCAACTGCTTCACCGCAGGTGCAAGTGGCGTACGGCGCAGTCGGATGCCGATGGTGCTGCCGGACGAGGAGTCGTGCATCAAAGCTGCGCTCAGCATGTGTGGTCGCGGCATCACCGAGGCCAAGCGTGTGGTGAGGATCATCAGCACCTTGCACATGACGCACTGCTGGGTCAGCGACGCGATCCTCGACGACCTCCCCGCTGGTGTGACCCGCCTCTGACGCGTTCTCACAAGTGAAAA
>JAYTRT010000714.1:0-3075 GCA_043746045.1 Actinomycetota bacterium
GGCAGGCTGTCGGCGACCTCGGCGTCGGTCGGCCAATACCAATCCATGGTCGTGGTCAACACGTCCTTGGGGACATCGATCAGAGTCGGGCCGGGACGACCGGTGGTGGCGATGTGGAACGCCTGGCGGACCGCCATCGGCAGGTCCTGGGCGGACATCACCAGATCGTTGTGCTTGGTGACGCTGCGGGTGATGCCCACGGTGTCGCACTCCTGGAATGCGTCGGTGCCGATGGCCGTGGTTGCGACCTGACCGGTGATGCAGACCATCGGGATGCTGTCCATGTAGGCGTCGCACAGCGGGGTGACCATGTTCGTGGCCGCCGGGCCGCTCGTGACCAGCGCGACGCCCGGACGTCCGGTGACGTGCGCGTAGCCCTCGGCCATGTGCCCGGCGCCCTGCTCGTGGCGGACGAGGATGAGCCGGAAGCTGCTGTCGAGCAGCGGATCGTAGGCAGGGAGGATGCAGCCACCGGGGAGGCCGAAGATCACCTCGGTGTTCTCCATCTCCAAAGCTTTGATGAGGGCTTGTGCCCCTGTCATCTTCACGGTTACTCACTTTCGGAACTGCTGTCGATCTCGATGGCGTGCTGATTGCTGATTGCTGATTGCTGACGTTGGTGGGGTGGACCGAAATCGGCCCGAAAAACAAAACAACCTCCCGTCTGGGAGGTCGTACGGCACGGAACGGCGTGAAGCCGAGGTGCCTACGTGAGTACTACGAGAATGCTGGAAGCGATATGCGCGGTCGTCACGGCCACGAGTGTGCCATGGACATCGAACGAAAGCAACCGCCCTCTACTCGCCGTGGCCACGACGTTGCGGGCGACGTGCTCATCGGCGAGGGCTGTGGGCACTGCTGCGGTCAGGCCGACTCGCAGGCATTCTCGCTCACGGTCACCTACCAGGTGTCGATGTTCGGGCGCTTCTTCGGTCGCGATGCCCAGCCCGGGCCGGGCGGAACCGAACGCAGCAATGTCGCCAGCCACCGCCTCGTGTCGGCCGGGTCGATGACGTCGTCGATCTCGAAATGCGACGCCGTGTTCAATGCCCGACCGTGCTCGTACATCCGGTCGACCATCGACTGGAACAGCGCTGTCTGCTCGACGGGGTCGGCGACGGCGGCGAGTTCCTTGCTGTAGCCGAGACGAACGGCGCCTTCCAGACCCATCCCGCCGAATTCGCCGGTGGGCCATGCGACGGTTGCAAGGGGCGCCTTCAGGCTGCCGGCCAGCATCGCCTGCGCTCCGAGGCCGTAACACTTGCGTGTCACGACCGCGATGAACGGCACCGTGATGTTCGCACCGGTCACGAACAAACGGCTGCAGTGACGCACCAACGCAGTGGCCTCGACGTCAGGCCCGACCATCATTCCCGGCGTGTCGCACAACGAGATGATGGGGATCTCGAACCCGTCGCACAACTGCATGAACCGGGCGACCTTGTCGGCGCCATCGCTGTCGATCGCCCCGGCGAGATGGTTCGGATTGTTCCCGATGACGCCGACGGCGATTCCTTCCAGACGAGCGAAGGCGGTGATCATCCCGAGACCGAACTCGCGCCGGATCTCGAGCACCGAATCGATGTCGAACAACGCCTCCAGAACGCCGCGAGCGTCATAGCTGCGCTTGCGATCCTCGGGGATCACATGCCGCAGTTCTCGTTGATCGGTGCAACTCCAATCATCGACCGGGCCCTGGAAGTACGACAGGTACTGCTTGGCGACGCGCACCGCTTCGACCTCGTCGGCAACGACGATGTCGATGACTCCGTTGGCCCGCTGCACACTGATCGGACCGATCTCGGTCGGCGCGAAGACCCCGAGGCCGCCGCCCTCGATCATCGCCGGACCGCCCATGCCGATGTTCGAATCCTCGGTCGCGATCACCACATCGCAGCACCCGAGGATCGCAGCGTTCCCGGCGAAGCAGTATCCGGCGTTGATGCCGATGATCGGCACCGATCCGCTGAGCTGCGCGAACCACATGAACGCCAGACAGTCCAAACCACTGACGCCCAGGCCGTCGGTGTCGCCGGGGCGACCGCCGCCGCCTTCGGTGAAGAACACGACCGGGAGACGAAGTTGCTCGGCGATCTCGAACAGGCGGTCCTTCTTCCGGTGATTCTGCAGACCCTGCGTGCCGGCAAGGACGGTGTAGTCGTACGAGACCGCAACGACTTGCGCCGCATGGCCGGTGAACCGGTCCCCGTTCACCGTGCCGATGCCGCCGATCATCCCGTCGGCCGGCGTGCGCGCGATCAGGTCGTCGAGCGAACGTCGACGCCGTTGCGCGGCGATTGCCAGCGGGCCGTATTCGACGAACGTTCCGTCGTCGACGAGATCACCGACGTTTTCCCGAGCGGTCCGTCTCGACACCTTTCGTCGACGGGCCACAGCATCGGGACGAGCAGCATCGAGTCCGATCTCGTGCCGGGCCACGACCTCGGCGAGGTCCGGACGGATCAGTCCGAGGTCCGGTGCCACCGCGGCAACGACGATCGCTGCGGCGGATTCGACGAATTCGACGACGCACAATTTCTGGCCCGGCTGGACGGTGGCTCCGGCGATGATCAGGACGTCGCGGACGATACCCGGTTCGTCGATCGTCACATCGTGGAGCATCTTCATGCTCTCGATGACGACGACGGTCTGGCCGGCGCGAACCGTGTCACCAGGCGACACCTTCAACTCGACCGCGGTGCCCTGCAGCGGCGATTCGACACTGATCAGGCGCGGCGTCGATTGACCCATCCGGCCAGTGTGACACGGGCGCGGCCATCGCCCGTGAGTGGGTGCGGGCGATTCAGGGACATATCATTCCGCCCATGTCCACACCTCCTTCACCAGCAACAGTGCAGCCCGCCACCGGGCGCCTGGGTGTTCTCACGGTCGGCCTCGGTGCCGTCGCCACCACCCTCATCGCCGGAGTGGAGTTGGCCAAGCGCGGCCAGGCGCTGCCGATCGGGTCGCTGACGCAGATGGGCACCATCCGCCTCGGCAAGCGCACCGAGGACCGCAGCCCACTGATCAAGGACTTCGTGCCGCTGGCCACGTTGGAAGACATCGTCTGGGGCG
>JAYTRT010000715.1:0-3074 GCA_043746045.1 Actinomycetota bacterium
CAGGAGGCCGAGAGCACCTGCACCACCTGCGCCGTCGGCTGCCGCACCGCGGTGCAGTCCACTCGCGACGAACTGGTCCGCTACCAGGGTGTCGACTCCGACCCCGTCAACTGGGGCTGGCTGTGCGACAAGGGCCGTTTCGGCTTCGAAGCGACCGGGCACGCCGACCGACTCACCACCCCGTTGGTGCTCACCGCCGATGGCCACCAGGCGACGTCGTGGAACTCGGCCATCTCGTCGGTGGCCCAGCTGATCCAGGACGCACTCGCCGCCGGTGGACCGCACAGCGTGGCCGTGCTCGGCGGCGCGCGCGGAACCAACGAGGACGCCTTCGCGTTCGCCCGCCTCGCCCACGACGTGATCGGTACTCCGAACGTCTCGGCGCAACTCGTCGACGGCCTCCCCGTTGGTCTGTTGGCGATGCCGCGTGCCACGATCGACCAGGCCGCCGCAGCGCCGACGGTGATCCTGCTCGCTCCCGACCTCAAAGAAGAACTGCCGGTCCTGTACCTGCGCCTGCGTGACGCCGCAGCGAAGAATAAGACCCGGATCATCGAATTCACAGCCAAGGGCAGCGGTCTGACCCGTTCGGCGTGGCGCACCGTCTACTACGAACCGGGTGCGCAGGCCGACGTCGTCGCATCCACGGTGGCGCAGGCCGAGATCAGTGCTCAGATCGGCAAGGGCGATGTCGTCATCGTCGTCGGCCGAGCCAACCTGGCGGAATCGTCGGCGCCGACGATCGCTGCCTTGCACGCGCTCATTGCGGCCATCCCCGATGCCACGATCCTGCCGGCGCTGCGTCGCGGCAATGTCGTCGGCGCGACCCAGGTCGGGATGCGTCCGGGTGCGGCCGGTCTCGACAGCCAGGAAATCCTCGACGCTGCCGCGAACGGCAAGATCGAGTGCCTGATCCTGCTCGGATCCGATCCGCTCAGCGACGTTCCCGACACCGATCTGGCCCGCCGTGCGATCGCCGGGGCGAAGCGGATCATCGCCGTCGACACCTTCCTGACCGAGTCGTCGAAGCGGGCTCACGTCGTGCTGCCGGCCGCTGCCTATGGTGAGAAGTCGGGGACCACCTCGAACATCGAGGGCCGCACCACCGCTGTGGCGCAGAAGGTCACGGTCCACGGCACGTCTCGGCCGGACTGGATGATCGCCGCTGAGATCGCCCGCCAGCTCGGCACCGAGCTCGGTTTCGGTTCTGTCACCGATGTGACTGCGGCGATCGCAACGCACGTCGACGGCTATGCGGGCATCACCGATGAATCGTTGGTCGAGTCACCGAACGGCATCATCGCCCTCGCCCCGCACATCGATGCCGTCGAACTGCCGACAGTCGACCTCGGCGACCGCAATGCCTACGACTTCCGCCTCGTTGTCAGTCGCAAACTGTACGACGCAGGAATTGCCAACTCGAAGTCCCCGTCGTTGGCACCGCTGGCCAGCGGGACCTCGATCTTCGTCAATCCGTTGGACGTCGCCCGGATCGGATCGGTCATCGGCCGCGACGTCAAGATCTCGAGCTCGAAGGCAACTGTCGTCCTCTCGCTGCAGACCGACCCGTCAGTTCAGCGCGGCACCGCCTGGGTGCCGTTCAACCAGCCGATGTCCGTCGGCACCAGTGTCGTCAAGATCGGCGATCTGATCGACGCTGCTGCGTCGGTCACCGACGTCCGGATCGAGAGCCTCTGATGCTCGCGATCGACAACCTCGTCGAAAAGCTGGGCCTGGTCTCGATCCTCATCGTCCTGATCAAAGTCGTCGTCGTCTTCGTGATCGGCCTCGTCGTCACGATGTTCATGGTCTGGTTCGAGCGCAAGATCATCGCCGGCATGCAGAACCGGGTCGGCCCCAACAAGGCTGGTCCGTTCGGTCTGCTGCAGACCCTCGCCGACGGCATGAAGCTGATCTTCAAGGAGGGTCTGCTTCCCGACCGCGCCGACAAAGGGGTGTTCCGGCTCGCTCCGTACCTCGCTTTCGTGCCGGCCTTCCTGATCTGGACGGTCATCCCGTTGGGCGGCGACTTCAGTCACGGTAAGGACGGTGTGGTCAAGATCTTCGGCCACAAGACGTTCGTGCAACTCGCCGATCCGCCGATCGGTGTCCTCCTCCTGCTCGCGCTCAGCAGCATCGCGGTCTACGGGATCATGCTCGCCGGTTGGTCCTCTGGCTCGAAGTATCCACTCCTCGGCTCGGTCCGCGCCTCCGCTCAGATGGTCTCCTACGAGGCGGCCCTCGGACTGAGCATCGCCTCGGTACTGCTCATCTCCGGGACGCTCAGCACGCATGGCATCGTCGGTGGGCAGAGCAGTCTCAGCAAGTGGAGCCTGATCGCCACCGGTGTCGTGCCCTTCGTGATCTTCATGATCGCGGCAACGGCCGAACTCAACAGACCACCGTTCGACTTGGTCGAAGCCGAGCAGGAGTTGGTCGGCGGTTTCAACACCGAGTACTCGGCGTTCTCGTTCGCGCTCTTCTTCTTGGCCGAGTTCATGAACACGGTGACGATGAGCGGTGTCATCGTCACGCTTTTCTTCGGTGGGCCACAGCCGATCAAGTTCGATGCCCCGGCCTTGTTCGGAGGCTTCCACTTCAACGGTGATCTTCACCTCGGACCGTTCAGCGGAACGGTGTGGTTCGTCGCCAAGGTGCTCGTGTTCTTGTACGTCTACGTCTGGCTGCGGGGCACGCTGCCGCGGCTGCGTTACGACCAACTGATGAACCTCGGCTGGAAAATTCTGATCCCGACGTCGCTCGGATGGTTCCTGCTCTTGGCAGCACAGCGTGTCGCCAGCGACAATGGCTGGAACAAGTGGGTGGTCAGCATCGCCTCCGTCGTGGTTCTCGCACTTTGCGCTGGACTGTTGATGACAGCGGTACGCGTCAGTGCCAAGAACCGAGACCGAGAGGGGGCGATGTTCTGATGGGTTACCTCGAAGGATTTCTCGTCGTCGCCAAGCAACACCGCATCTTCGGTGGCAAGCGGGTCACCAAGAACTACTCCGGCGGCCGGGTCGCCAAGAAGAACGTGGCCAAGGGCGGCGAAGCCGATCCGCACGGTCAGGACG
>JAYTRT010000716.1:0-9526 GCA_043746045.1 Actinomycetota bacterium
CCGGCTTTGCGATGCTCACCGCTTCACCCCCGACATCCGACGCGCAGGGCCGTGCCGCAGCGGCCAGTGGCGGGCTCGGAAGCGCTGCAGTCTGCGGCCGTCTCGTCACCGGCACTGGTGTCGATGTCGTGTGGCCCGACGGCGAAACCATCACGGTCATCTCCGGACCGGTCACCAATTTGGGGGTTGCATGATCACCACCTTCGCCGCGGTCGCGGCGCCGTTCGACCGAGACATCGAAGGATGTTTCCAACGAATCGAGAACATCCTCGACCAGGCCCGCGCCGGTGGTGCCGACGTCGTCGTCCTGCCCGAGGCAGCGCTCGGCGGCTATGTCGCCGACCTCCAGATCGGCGGCAACGTCGAACCACCACCCGCGCTCCTTGCCGACGGTCCCGAAGTCAGCCGTCTGGCCAAGCTCGCGGCCGATCTGGTCGTCATGGCCGGCTACTGCGAGGACGGTGGCGAGTTCCGCTACAACGCAGCGGTCTGTGTCCACGACGGTCAGGTCCTCGCCAACTACCGCAAGGTGCATCAGCCGCTGAACGAGAACACGGTGTACAAGGCGGGCAGCGATCTGCGTGCGTTCGACACGCCCCACGGCCGGATGGGCATGCTGATCTGTTGGGACAAAGGTTTCGCCGAGGCGGCGCGCACGCTCGCCCTCGACGGCGCCGACATCATCGCCTGCCTGTCGGCATGGCCCGCCAGTCGCACGGCGCGCGCCGCGAACCTGGCCGACGACCGATGGTCGACACGGTTCAACCTGTTCGATCAATCGCGAGCGCTCGACAACCAGATCGTGTGGATCGCGTCGAACCAGAGCGGTTCGTTCGGCTCGCTCGATTTCGTCGGGCAGGCCAAGGTGGTCGGTCCTGGCGGCGACATCCTGGCCACGACCGGAGTCGAGGCGGGGATCGCGTTCGCATCCATCGACGTCGAGGGAGAACTGACGGCTCACCGGGTCGGTATGTGCAATCTGCGTGACCGTCGCCCGGACGCCTACCGGCTCGAAGAATGGACGCGTCCATCATGAGCGCCCCCACGCGAGTCGTCGTCGTCGGTGGCAGCGTCGCCGGCTTGGCGACGGCTCTGTTCTGCGCGCGAGGTGGCAGCACTGTCGTCGTCATCGATCAGGATGCGATGGCAACAGGGTCCGCCGACGAGCCGCGACGGGCCACCCCGCAGGCGGCGCATTCGCACATCTTCCTGGCCCGCTTCCGGTCGCTGCTGCTCGAACGCGCACCCGACGTGTTGCACGCGCTGCTGGACGGCGGCGCTCGGGAGATCGATCTGCGCGCGGCACGCTTTGCCGGCGCGCCTGACGCGAACGGCTTGGAATCGTCGGACGATTTGATCGCGCTGGCGTGCCGGCGGTCGGTCTTGGAGTCGGTCGTGCGCCATCACGTGATGGACGAACCGGGTGTCGAGATTCGTACGGGCGTTGCCGTTCGTGGGGTGTCGATCGACCAAGAAGTTCATCCACCTCTGGTGCGCGGTGTCCGGCTGGAAGACGGCTCGCTGGTCGAGGGCGATGTCGTCGTCGACGCGAGCGGTCGTCGATCGCCGTTTCCCGGGTGGCTGGCCGAGGCGGGCATCGACGTTCCGGTCGAGGTCGTCGACTGCGGAATCACCTATGTGAGTCGGTTCTTCCGATTGCGTCCGGGAGCGACTCCGCCACCGCTCAATCGCGGGTTCACGTCCGGCGCCTCGTTCGATCGTTACTCGTGCCTGGTGTTCCCCGGCGACAACGACACATTCTCGATCACGTTCGGCACGTTGCCCGAAGACCGCGATCTGCGTCCGCTCGGTGAAGCAGCGGCCTTCGATCGCGCAGTCGCTGCGATTCCGAGCCTGGCCTGGTGGGCCGACGAACAGAACGTGGAGCCGATCTCGGCTGTCCGCTCGATGACCGGCCTCAAGAATCGGCTCCGCCGGTACGTGGTCGACGGTGAGCCAGTGGTGCTCGGGCTGGCTGCGGTCGGCGATGCGATCTCCACCACCAATCCAGCGCATTCGCGCGGTACCACGCTCGCCTTCGTCCATGCGGCTGCGGTCGCCGATGCGATCGCTGCACACGGCTCGGACATGGAATGCCTCGCCGGCGCGCTCGACGCGGCGATCGATGCCGGGCTCGCGCCGTGGTTCGACGATTCGGTGGAGCAGGACATGATCCGCCTCTCGCGCTGGCGGCCGGGCGGCGAGCAGTGCGCTGCAGTCTCTGGCCCGGCGCCGAGCGAGCGGCTGACGAACGGCGAGTTGTACACGGTTGCACAAGTGGATGCCGATGTGTGGCACCATTTCGCTCGCTTGCAGAACCTGATCGACTCCCCTGATGACGTGCTCGGCGATGCCCGTGTGGCCGCTGCGGTGCGCTCGCGCTTGGCAGACGGTGTGCGCCTGCCGATCGCTGTTGCGCCATCGCACGACGAACTGGCCGAGCTGCTGCGCGAGGAACTCGTCGCCACAGGCCGTCATGGCCTGCACCGTCGCCGCGGCCGAATGACGACATCGGCGCTGCGCGCCTCATGACCCGCCTCGCGGCGGTGGCCGGCTCGTTCTCGCGTGATGTCGAGTTCGACCTCCAGCGTGTCGCGGCGATCATCGACGAGTCGCGTGCCGCTGGTACCGAATTCCTGGTTCTGCCCCACGGTGTGCTCGGTGGGTACGTCGGCGATCTCGACGCCGATCGGGACGCGCCACCTGACCTGCCCCCGACACTCGACCTCGGCGGGCCAGAGGTTGCACAGATCGTCGACGCAGCCGGCGAGATGGTGGTCTGCTTCGGTTTCACCGAGCGTGCAGTCTCCGGCTCAGCCTCCGGCAAGCCGTCCAACACGGCTGTCTGCGTCGACGGAACAGGCATCCTCGGCGTCCATCGCAAGGTTCATCTGCCAGCCGGCGAGGTGCCGTGGTACGAACCCGGCGACCGCTTTGCCGCGTTCGACACCCGGGTCGGCCGGGTCGGCATGCTGATCGACTACGACAAGACCTTCCCGGAAGCATCTCGGTCACTGGCGCTCGATGGGGCCGAGCTGTTGGCGTTCGTTTGTGCGTGGCCGCTCAGCCTGACGTCGCCGGCCGCGCGGGTTGCCCATGATCGGCAGAGCATCCTTTCCGAGCTGTACGACTGTTCGAGGGCAGCGGAGAACCAGGTGATCGTGGTCTCGTCGAATCTCACCGGCGCGCAGGGTCGATTGCGGTTCTTCGGACAGGCCAAGATCGTCCAGCCCGATGGCCAGGTCGTGGCCCGAACGGGGTTCCGCTCCGGGATGGCCACCGTCGATCTCGACATCGGCGCGGTGGTCGGGTCTGCTCGGCGCCGCCTGCACCACCTCGTCGAGCGACGAAGCTCTGCGTATCTCACCGATGCATCGAGTCGTACGTCGGGGCTCGCCGCCCAGCCGGGCGGGCACACCGTCGGCGCTGCGCGGACCGACTTCGGGTGAAGCTTGCCGTCGTCACGTATTCGACGCGAGCACGGGGCGGCGTTGTGCACACGTTGGCATTGGCCGAGGCGCTCGCGGTGCTCGGTGTCGACGTCACCGTCGTGTCGTTGGCTCGCGGCGGCGACACAGGTTTCTTCCGTGCTGTCGATCCACGAGTCACCGTCTCGTTGGTCGGGTTCCCCGACCTCGAAGGAGAGACAGTGGGCGAGCGGATCGTGCGATCGATCGCTGCGCTCCGAGACGGCATCGAATGGAGTGAATTCGATCTCGTCCACGCCCAGGACTGCATCAGTGCGAATGCGGTCGAGCGATGCATCCGCACGATTCATCATCTCGATCAGTTCACGACTCCCGAGCTGATCGAGTGTCACGAGAAGGCGATCGTCCGGCCGTTCGCGCACATCTGTGTCTCGAACGCGGTCGCCACCGAAGTCGAGGCTGGTTGGGGACTGCACCCGACCGTGATCCACAACGGCGTCGACTCGGCGCGATTCGCGGCGGCGGCATCCTCTCAGCCGTCCGCCGTGGCGTCCCGGTTCAGGTGGGCACACAAGGTCGGCGCGCCGTACGTGCTGACGGTCGGTGGCATCGAGCCGCGAAAGGGGACATTGGAACTCGTCGAGGCGTTTGCCATGGTGCGCGCCGATGTGCCCGGGCTCCGTCTCGTCGTCGCCGGTGGCGAGACCCTCTTCGACTATCGGTCCTACCGCACGCTCGTCGACACCCGCTGCATCGAATTGGGCGTGGAACCGTTGGTCCTCGGGCCCGTTCACGACGATGAACTCCCCGCTCTGGTCGCGACCGCCTCGGTGGTGGCGCAGACGTCGACCAAGGAGGGATTCGGGATGGCAGCGATGGAGGCACTCGCCGCCGGCGTGCCGGTGGTTCTCAGCGATCTTCCCGTTTTTCGCGAGGTCTTCGGCTCCGTTGCGTTGTTCGGCGCACGGCCGGACGGGCTCGCTGCTGCACTTGCCCGTGCGTGTGCAGGCGTGGATACCGACCGATGCGATCGAGGCGTCGCGCTGGCGGCCGCTCACACGTGGAGCGCAGCGGCCGAAGCCCATCTGGCGTTCTACGAGGATTGCCTGGACGACGAGCATCGCGGGCCAGCCGCGACGGCCAGGATCAGCCGCCGGCACCCGTCTTCTTGACGTAGTCCTGCCACACCGACTGCGAGCCGGTGTGCCCGGCCAGTACGACGCTCCTGACCGTCGCCGCGGCGCCGAGCAGAGCGAGGACCGTGACGGCGATCCGCAGTGCCCTGACCGGATTGCGATCAGGTCGCGGGCGGTCGTCCACGTATGCCGCCGCCCCGACGGTGCCGGTGCCGGTGAGCGGACCGTGTGTTGATTTGCGCCGTTCCAGCCACCACGGCACGAACACGTACGCAGCGATGATGACGAAGAAGATCAGGGCAGTCGTCCGCGCAGTGTCCCCGAGTTCTGCATGCCGTGCCCAGGTCGCTGCCGCGTCCGGTCCTTCGACGGCGACGATCCGCCTTTCCAACTCCTCGCCGGCGGAGGCGGCAAGAACGGCACCGATCGCGCCGACCGCACCGAGACCGAGAACGATCCATCGGTACCGCGCATGCCAAGCCGGTCTGATCGCCATCGCGACCACACCGATCGCCGCGAGTGGGAGCAGGACCACGGGGATGTGTACGAGGAGGGGATGGGCCGGGAGTCCGAAGATCTTGTCCATAAGAATCAATTGACATTCGCGAAGTCGGCCAAACGGCATCGGTGTCCATTCACAGGTGGCTCTCAGACCCCGTGTGAATCAGCTGAGACAATGCCATGGCGGGGATCACCGGTCGGTTCGGCGCTCTTCTGGGTGTCCACTGCGCTTGACTGTTGCTGTGCAATCAGACGGACTGGATCCGACGCCGTGACGATGTCCTCGGCTGAACCGCGTCGCGTGCTCGTCGTCGATGACGAACCGTCGATCGTCGATGCGGTTGCTACAGCCCTGCGCTACGAGGGCTACGAGGTGCTGGAGGCCAGCACCGGTCGGGCTGCGCTGGCCTCTGCGCAGAGCTCGAACCCGGATCTGATCGTGCTCGATGTGATGTTGCCGGACATCGACGGTTTCGAGATCGCTCGCCGGATACGCGCCGACGGACTGACGACACCGATCCTGTTTCTCAGCGCGAAGGACGCGCTCGACGACAAGGTGCGCGGCTTCTCGGCGGGCGCCGATGACTACGTCACCAAACCGTTCTCACTGGCCGAGATCGTCCTGCGTGTACGCGCCATCATCCAGCGAACCGTGGGTGCCAAGACGGGCACGGACCTCCAGCTCTGCTTCGCCGACATCGTGCTCGATCCAGAGACGCACGAAGTGTGGCGAGCAGGAAAGTTGGTGGAACTGACCGCGACCGAGTTCAACCTGCTCCGATTCTTCCTGCTCAATCCGCGTCGAGTCCTGTCGAAACCGCAGATTCTCGACCACGTCTGGCACTACGACTTCGACGGTGACTCGAACATCCTCGAGACCTACATCAGCTACCTCCGCAAGAAGCTGAATCATCTCGGTTCTCCATTGATCCATACGGTCCGCCTGGTCGGTTACGTGCTCCGCGACTCGGACGAATAGATGTCTCTGCGAGCCCGACTCCTGCTGGCGACGATGCTCGTGACGCTCACTGCGTTGGTGGTTGCCGGCGTGGCGACGTACACGGTGTTCTCGAGATCGCAACTGCGACAGGTCGATGACACCTTGCAACGGACCCATGAGCCGATCGAATCGGCCGTGGCCGCCGAGCAGGGAGAGCTGGTCAATGCTCGCGGCAAGATCGCGAGTCTGGCACCCGGGAGCTTCGTCGCCGTGCAGGACCCGGGCGGTGACCTGGAGCTGTCGATTCCTGCTCGTGAGCCCGGACACGACGAGTTGACCGTCGACCTGACCGGTTTGAAAGCACCGGATGACCAAACGTTGAGTCAGGACCGGCCGATCGGCGTGGATCTCCCCGGCTACCTGACGGTCAGTGCCATTTCCTCGCATACTCAGCTTCGGCTGAGAATTGCCCGACTGGCAGACGGCCGAGTTCTTTTCATCGGTGAGTCGTTGCACGATGCCGCTGAATCCGCGCGTCGGCTGTTGTTGATCGAGGTGATCGTCGCCGTGATCGCGTTGATCGTGGCGGGTCTGGTTGGTTGGTTCATGGTGCGCATCGGACTTCGTCCGTTGCAACGTGTCGAGCGAACAGCGCTGCTGATCGCCGCCGCCGGTGATCTCGATCACGATGTCCCCGGGGCCGATCGGCAGAACGAGATGGGTCAGCTCGCCCTCGCACTGAACACGATGCTGGAACGGATTCGTGGGGCCTTCGCCGAGCGCGACTCCACCGAGGAGGAACTGCGCGAGTCCGAGGAGCGGATGCGTCGGTTCGTGGCCGACGTTTCGCATGAATTGCGCACGCCACTGGCGGCCGTGAGTGCGTACACGGAGCTTTTCGAACGGGGGGCACGGGATCGTCCCGAGGACTTGGCCAGAGCGATGCGCGGAATCAACGTGGAGACCGGGCGGATGCATGAACTGGTCGAGGAGTTGCTGCTCCTCGCCCGGCTCGACGAGGGCCGACCTCTTGCGCGCCGGCAGGTCGACGTCAGCGAGATCGTCGTCGAGGCGATCGCTGCAGCGCGTGCTGTGTCGTCGGCCTGGCCGATCGCACTGAAGGTGTCCGACGTCGTCACCGTCGACGGCGACGCCGGCCGTCTGCGCCAGGTCGTCGACAACCTCCTCACGAACGTCCGGACCCATACGCCGGCGGGGACGAAAACGGCGATCGTTCTCGCTGCCACAGCAACGAGCGCGACGATCACGATCGAGGACGACGGTCCGGGAATGAGCCCTGAGCAGGCTGCGCACATCTTCGAGCGGTTCTATCGGGCCGATGCGTCACGATCCCGTTCGTCGGGCGGATCAGGACTTGGCATGGCGATCGTGCACGCGATCGTCGAGGCGCACGGTGGCACGATCGAGGTGCGATCCGCGAACAGCGCCGGGCTGCGGATCACCATCGAACTCCCGCTTCACGCAGTCGCTGAGAGCCTCGTCGATGCATGACGTGTGGTGGTATCTCAGCCGGGCGACAGGCATCGTCGCCACGGTGCTCGCCGTTGCTGCGCTCGTGTGGGGATTCTTCTTCTCGGCGCGCAACACCGGCTCGCGGCGGAAGCCGAACTGGTGGTTGGACCTGCACAACTATCTCGGCGGTCTCACACTCGTGTTCACCGGCGCTCACCTCGTCGCGGCGTACCTCGACAGCAACGCACGAATCGGCCCTGCCCAACTCTTCGTCCCCGGGACAGCGACGGGTTCGACCTGGGCAGTGACATGGGGCGTGCTCGGGGCGTATCTGTTCGCATTGGCGGTCTTCACGTCGTGGCCGAAGCGACGCTTCTCGCGACGGACGTGGCGGGTGTTGCACTTGACGTCGGTTCTCGGGGTGGTGTTCGCACTGCTCCACGCATATCAACTCGGTTCGGACACCACCGAGCGATTGTTCCAGGCCGGCATCGTGATCAGCGTGGCGTTCGGACTGTACGCGCTGATGGTGAGGGTGTTCGGCGTCGTTCAGCGCCTCTTGCAGCGCTGATTCACAGCTTGCTCCAAGGTCGCGCCCAGCCCGGACTGACCATCCCGTGCTTCGATGTCAGAATGGGCCGGCAGAACAACTCGAACCGAGTGGGGGATCCACTCCTGCGTCGAGTCGGGCCACCGACGTCCCAGCCTGCCAGGGGCGGCGCGGCGAAGCCGGTTGCCGAGGCCGAGCGGACCATTGCGCCGAAACGGCGGCGCCCCGCTCGTTCCGCCCGGTTCAGTGCGCTCGCCGTCAGCTGCGTCGCAACGAGTGGCCTGACGTACTGGTTCGCCCATTTGGACACCAGCCATGCGGCGACCCAGGCACTGTCGGGCCTCCCGGCCGTGATTCCGGTCGGATCGCCGACCGTGGCCGCGTCGACAACAGTCGTCACGTCGCCCTCCGTCGTCCCGTCGGCGCCAGCCGGGCTGACGCCGTCGGCGACTGTCGTGTCGTCGACCGCCCTCGCCGCAGCACCAACGGCGTCGGGTCCGCAGGGATTCAACGGAGCCGTGGTCGACACGAGGTACGGTCCGGTGCAGGTGCAGGTGCAGATCACGAACGGCGCCGTGTCCGACGTCGCAGTCGTCCAGTACCCGAACAGCGACCGCAAGAGCGAACGGATCAATGCGATTGCTCTGCCCCGTCTGAGGACAGAGGCCCTGGCGGCCCAGAGCGCGCGTGTCGATTCGATTTCCGGTGCCACGTACACCAGCGACGGATACATGACGTCGTTGCAGTCGGCGATCGATCAGGCGCGTGCAGCCGGCGTGACGAATCTGGCGTGACCGACCTGCGTTGTGACCGAGCGTGTCACACGGTGGTCGGGAGGTCCCGACGAATCGACCATGCGGCGACCTCGGTGCGGCTGGACAGGCCCAGTTTGGCGAGGATGTTCGAAACATGGACAGCAGCCGTCTTCGGCGAGATGAACAGTCGCTCGGCCAGCTGACCGTTCGTCAAGCCCTCGGCGATCAAGCCCGCAACTTCTGATTCGCGAGCGGTGAGATGTCCGACCGGGCGCACAGCGGTTCCTTCCAACCGACCGAGCATGGCTTCGGCCCGATCACGCCGCCACCCTGGCCATGTGCTCAGCGCGTCGACAGCGGCGTGCGCTGCAGCCGAGGCGCCGGCTCGGTCGCCTGCACCGAGCAGCGCCTGCGCGAGGGAGAGGTGGAGCGAACCTTCGACGAAGCGCGGCAGGCGCTCGCGCGCATTGCACAGCGTGTTCCGCAGCGATTCGGCCGCCGCTTCGAACCGCCCTTCGGCCAGCGCCAGCAATCCCTCTGCGGCTTCGACAAGACCAGATCGGGCGATGTGCGATGCCAAGAACTCGCCGAGCAAGCGCTGCCGAATCTCGGTCACGGGTATCCCGACCTCGACGGAGCCGGCGACGGCCTGCAGCACCGTGCCGAGCGCGAACCAGTTGTCCGTCAACGGGCTTCCGGTGATGAACATCTCGAAGCCGACCCGGCCTGCCTGCGTATCGTGT
>JAYTRT010000717.1:0-3068 GCA_043746045.1 Actinomycetota bacterium
GACCGGTTCCCCGATGCAGTCGTCCAGATCCAGGGCGACCGGTCGTTCACATGGAGCGAGTTCGATCGACGCGCGGATGGTGTTGCGGCAACGTTCCTCGAGGCCGGTGTCGTTCATCAGGACAAGGTGGCGCACTACCTGTACAACTGCCCGGAGTACCTCGAGAGCATGTTCGGTCTGTACAAGGCCGCACTGGTTCCGGTCAACACGAATTACCGATACACCGACGACGAGATCGTCTACCTGTGGGACAACGCTGACGCGGTCGGTGTCATCTTCCACGGTGCGTTCACCGATCGTTGCGCGGCATTGCGGCATCGGCTGTCGGCGATCCGTACATGGGTCTGGGTCGACGACGGATCAGCGCCGTGCCCGCCGTGGGCGATTCCCTACGAGACTGCTGCGGCCTCAGCGGTGGCGCGCACCATTCCGTCATGGGGTCGGTCGCCGGACGATCTGTACATGCTGTACACCGGTGGGACCACAGGAATGCCGAAGGGTGTCATGTGGCGCGTCGACGACGTCATCGGCAGCCTCGATGCTGCGTCACGCACGCCGTTGCCGAGCGTGCCCGGTTGGGACGCGCTGGATGCCCGCGTCGCCAAGCCCGGCCCGCGCAACCTGCCGGCGGCACCGCTGATGCACGGCACCGGAGCGTTCAACGCGATGTGGAACCTCTGCCTCGCCGGATCGGTGGCGACGATGGAGAGCCGACACTTCGATCCGGTCGAGCTGCTGGACGCGATTCAACGCCACCGGGTCAACAGCATGTCGATCGTCGGCGACGCGTTCGCCAAACCGCTGTTACGCGCGCTCGATGCCGAACCGGATCGATGGGACTTCTCGTCGATGCGGGTGATCGTCTCCAGCGGCGTGATGTGGTCGGCCGAGACCAAAGCCGGCCTGCTTCGCCACAACGCTCGGCTGATCATGATCGACAGCCTGGGCAGCAGCGAGGCGATCGGGATGGCCAACAACACGACCACGGCCGACGGCGCCGGTGAGACCGCCAAGTTCGTCCTGACGGCCCACACCAAGGTGCTGACCGACGACGGTCGCGAGGTGGTGCCCGGCAGCGGGAAACGGGGGCGGGTTGCGCTGCGCGGACGCACGCCGATCGGGTACTACAAGGACGTCGAGAAGTCGGCATCGACCTTCGTCACGTTCGAAGGAGTGCGTTGGAGTATCCCCGGCGACTACGCCGAGGTCGAGGCCGACGGCACGGTCAAACTGCTCGGACGCGGCAGCCAATGCATCAACACAGGTGGCGAGAAGGTGTATCCGGAAGAGGTCGAGGAGGCGCTGAAGTTGCACCCGACCGTTGCCGACGCAGCCGTCGTCGGGATGCCGGACGAGCGGTTTGGCGAGGCCATCACCGCACTCGTCGAGGCCACGACCGGCGCGTCGATCGACGAAGCAGAACTGATCCTGCACGTACGCACGACGCTCGCCGCCTACAAGGCCCCGAAGCGGATCATCGTCATCGACACCATCGGCCGGGCGGCCAACGGCAAGCTCGACTACAAGCAGCTGAAGTCGTACGCCGAAGCGGCCCTCCGGCCCTGAGTTCGTGCCGAGCAATCTGGCACGCCCCGGCACGCCAGACGCGGGATTCGACACTGCGCCTGAGAGGATGGCCGGATGACAATCGAGAGCGGCTCGAAGAACCGCCGGCCGCTCAAGATCGAAGCCGGCCTCGCCGACGCACTCGACGTCTCGCGCTCGGCCCGTCCGAGACAGGTTGCCGAGGCCGTCCTCGAGTTGGTCCATGCCCACGATCTGGACGACGACCGGCTTCCGACTCGTGGCGCGGCATGGGTCAGGCACCTCGTCGAATTGATCGGCGAGCACGAATGGCGGACCGACGACGTGCGCGACATCGCCGGCCGAATCGCCGCCGACGCGGTGTCGGACACCGTCGACGACGACATCGAAGGCGCCCTCAAGATCGTTGTTCCGTCGGAGCGGGCAACGGGTGCGGCTGCCACTATCGCGCTGCGGCGGATGCTCCCCACCTATTGCGAGAAATTGATCAGGGCCTTGCGCGCGATCCCTCCAACACTCGGCCCGCCGCCGAAGTGACCCTCGTCGGGGTGTGAGGCCTCGTCGGTTCTGATCGATAGTTTCTCCACCCATGAGCGACGTGGGATTCGACGGCAAGGTAGCAATCATCACCGGTGCGGGTGGTGGCCTCGGTCGCCAACATGCCCTGCTGATGGCCTCACGTGGCGCATTGATCGTGGTCAACGATCTCGGTGGAGCAGTCGACGGCAGCGGCAGCGACAAGGGCGCCGCCGAGCACGTCGTCGACCAGATCAAGGCGGCCGGTGGGGAGGCCGTTGCCAACGCCGACAGTGTGTCCACTCCTGAGGGCGGCGCGGCGATCGTCAAGACGGCGATCGACACGTTCGGACGGATCGACATCGTCATCAACAATGCCGGCATCCTGCGCGACAAGGCCTTCCACAACATGACGCCCGACCTCGTCGACCCGGTGCTGGCCGTGCACCTCAAAGGCGCGTTCAACGTCACCCAGGCGGCGTGGCCGCACATGCGCGAGCAGGGGTACGGGCGAGTCATCTCGACATCCTCGGCGGCGGGTATCTTCGGCAACTTCGGCCAGGCGAACTACGGGGCGGCCAAGATGGGCCTCGTCGGGTTCACACGCGTCCTCGCCATCGAGGGGGCGAAGTACAACATCAAGGCCAACGCCATTGCTCCATTGGCTCTGACCCGGATGACCGAGAGCCTCCTCGGCTCGCTCGGAGACAAGCTCGATCCTGCGTTGATCACCCCCCTCGTCACCTACCTCGCCAGCGAAGAGTGCGAGCCGACCGGCCGCGTTTTCAGCGTCGGCGGCGGACGGGTCGCCGAGGTGTTCATCGCCGAGACGCAGGGCTACCACCATGCGCACCTGACCCCGGAAGACGTCCGCGACAACTGGTCCACCATCACCGATCGCGACGGTTACGCCGTGCCGGCCAATCTCGGTGAGGAGACTGCGCTGTTCCTCCCGTTCATGAAGTAGGAGCAGTGCACGATTAGGTTCGACGCAATGGATGTCGAGA
>JAYTRT010000718.1:0-3067 GCA_043746045.1 Actinomycetota bacterium
GATCTTGCGGAGGATGATGTGCCGAGCGCCCATGCCGGTGGCCGCATACGTCATCCCCCAACCGTTGCAATGAAATTGCGGCAAGGTGTGCAGGTACACGTCGCGATCGTTGACGCCGAGATGCCAACCGAACGTGGTCGCGTTGACCCAGAGATTGCGATGGGTCAGCTGCACACCCTTCGGACGGGCGGTGGTGCCACTGGTGTAGTTGATCGTCGCAGTCGTGTCTTCGTCGGAATGCCAGACCTGCGGCTCGGTGTCGAAGCGCATCAGTTCGTCGTCCGCTTCGGCGCCGATGATCAACGTTCGCTCGCAGCGCACTCCGACGAGCGCCTCCGCGAGCTCGGGGTCGACGAGAAGGATCCGAGCTCCGGAGTGGTCGACGATGTACTGGATCTCTTCGGCGACGAGGCGGAAGTTGATCGGCACCAGGATCCGACCCGATCCGCTGACGCCGTAGAAGGCGGTCAACAGCCGTGCCGAGTTGTGGCTGACCATCGCCACCCGCTCGCCCACGGCGATGCCGGCTGCGTCAAGTCCCGCGGCGATTGCTCGCGCCCGGCGGCCCATCTCGCGATACGTGATCGAACCCCAACTCGCTGCGGGCTGATCGGGCTCGTCGACCACACCGATCCGGTCTGGATAAACCTGTTCTGCACGCTGCAGAAAATCGTTGACTGTCAGTGCAACCTTCACCGGAGCCCCCCTCGCCTGTCGACGTTAGGGTTGCACAATACGTCGCACAGCGCGGATCTTGGCAATGCTCGGCAACGGTCCGATCCTGACGGGTGTTCCGGAACCGGCAGCCTGGATCCAGTGCGTCGAGTCCATCACGATGCCGACATGACCGATGACGGTCGGATTCGCTGACGAGTACTGGAAGACCAGATCGCCGGGCAGAAGCGGCTGGGTCAGCCAGTCGACCGCTGTTCCCATGGTGGACTGGAGCTGGCTCTGGTGAGGGAGTTCGATACCGATCTGGTGGTATGCGGCTGTGACGAGTCCGGAGCAGTCGTAGGCGTCGGGCCCAGCGCTGTCGAAGACATACGGCTTGCCGACCTGGGCGGTCAAGAACACCAGGACCTTGGCGATCGACTGTTGAGACGGCGTCTGACCCGCGGCAGAGCCGTTCGCGGCCGCCGTGCCGCTCGCCGTGCCCGAGTTGGAACTGTTCGTGGTCGACGCCGGGACCGGCGTCTGTGCGGGGATCGGCAGCGTCGGTGGCGGCACGTTCAGTTGGTCACCCGGCATGATCGCGCTGGTGGTGATCAGGTTGTTCGCGGCCAGCAGGGCCTTCAGGGTGACGCCGCTCTTCGTCGCGATTCCGACGAGGTAGTCCCCGGCGACGATCGTGTACGACGTGTAGCCGGCGGGCCGCGTCGGCGCAGCAGGGTTCGTGCCGGGCCCGGGAGCATTGTTCGACGGGTTCGCGTTGGTCGGGGAGTTGGCGGGCACGTTGGGTGTGTCGTTGATCCGATTGGCCGACGCCGGCGAGACGGACGACGTTGCACCATTCTCGATCGCCGCGACCGTCGGGGTCGGCAGGTGACCGCCCGCCGGCACGCTCATCTGGGCGCCCGGATGGATCACGCTGGTCAGGGTCAGCTTGTTCGCGGCGAGCAGAGCCGGCACCGAAACGCCCATCTTCTTGGCGATTCCGGCCAATGAATCGCCGGAGATGATCACGTAGACGCCAGGGTTGACGACGACCGCCGGTGTCTTCACGGCCGGTGTCTTGACGGCCGGTGTCTTGACCGCGGGAGTTCCGCCAGCAGGGTTGGCAACGCCGGCGCTCCCGGGGAGGGGAAGAGTGCCCCCGTCCGGAACGACGACCGCTTGACCCGGATGGATCACGGTTTGCATCGTGAACGAGTTGACCGTCAGCAGGTCGACGAACTTCACGTTGAGCTTGATGGCAATGCCCCAGAGATAGTCGCCGTTCTGGACGACGTACTGCAGCGTGGAGGGTTTTGCTGCTGTCGGGCCTATCGGAGCCGCCGGCGACTCGGCTGACGGAGCGAGTGCGTCGACGGGGACGACGAACGCCATCGAACCAACGACGAACGAGGCCACCCCGACCGAAGCGACCAATCGCCGCGCTCGAGGGCGCGGAGAGCGTTCATGCCAGCCGCGGCTTGCGATGCGATTTCGGAGTCCAGACATAGCACTACCAATTCCCAGGCTCCGCCCGGGGGCAAGATAGCACGTCGAACACTTCATGCGAAGATTTTCGGCATCTCAGCTCGGCGCTTGAGCGGTTCTTGACGTATCGATCACTATCGGCCCGTGGGCTGCGACGCCACGCGTGCGACGAGGCGCTCGATACGGCGGTCCCAGAGTGCACTGGACTCGGTCAACCACGCCAGAACGATCGCCAAACGCTCCGGCGTTGCTGAGTACAGCACCTCGCGACCGCTGCGTTCGGGTACAGCCAGCCCCGCCGTGGCCAACGCCTGAAGATGCTTGACGACGGCCTGACGGGTCAACGTCGAATCGGCTGCCAGGACCGTCGCCGTCTGGGGTCCATCGTGCATCAGCCGGTCGAGGAGGGCGCGGCGGGTCGGATCGGCGAGCGCGCCGAACAGATCGTCCAGCGCCGACGTGCTCACGCGAGGACTGCGGCCAATGCTGCGCCGACCGTGCAGGCCCACAACACGCAGATGCGACTCTCCCACTGCGCAGCGAGCACAACTGACTGCCCGGCCAGCGACGTGTCCGACGAGTCCGACGAGAACGTCTCGGTGATGTCGAGTCGGCTCGTACCGTTCGGCGACGAACTGATTTCGAACACCACGCGACTCGAGTGAGCCGGTTGGTCCTGCTCGCACCAGGTGAATTCCACGGCACGTCCCTGGTCGACTCGATCGATGTGCACCCGTTTGATCACACCGTGTTCGGTGATCGTGCCGGTCTGACCTGGTTCGATCCGGACGTCGACCGTGTCGCCGAGCCAGCCGGCGAGCAACGCCGGATCCGACACCATTCGCCACATCCGGTCGATGTCGACATCGATCTCCACCCGGCGACGCAGCGTTTCTGGTTGGTCCATGTTCGAACTCTATTGTCG
>JAYTRT010000719.1:0-3063 GCA_043746045.1 Actinomycetota bacterium
GCCATGGCCCGAGCGTTGGTCTCGCAGCCGAAGTGCCTGCTGGTCGACGAGATGAGCCTCGGGCTGGCTCCCATCATCGTCGAACGACTGCTGCCGGTCGTGCGTCGCATCGCCGACGAGACCGACTGTGGGGTGCTCCTGGTCGAACAACACGTGCACATGGCGTTGGAGGTCGCCGATCGCGCCTACGTGCTCAACCACGGTGAGCTCGTCATGGAAGGCAGCGCGGAGGAACTGCGCAAGAACCGCGATCTGCTCGAGTCGAGCTACCTCGGCGACGCGGCGCTGGACTGATCGCCTGGCCCCGGAGCCCGCTTTCGCGATCGAACCGGCAGGCTCGAGTCTTCGGAGACCACGTTGCTCATCGCGCGTCGGCCGACGCCCATGTGCGGTGCCCAGTGCCAGATTCGCGAGTGCTCCGTACCTTCGCGTGCGGGGACTTCGATTCGTACCTTCACGACCTTCTGATCGTGTGCTCAGACTGGTTCAACTTGCGCTGGACAGAAACTAATCTACTGATTAGTTTGCTAGGGAGTTGAACGAGACAGGGGGCCTCGATGACGGGTAGTTCGAACACGGACCGGTGGATGACGGACTGGACTCCGAGCGCGAGGTGGCCGCATTACACGCGCTCGAACGCGGGCGAGGTGCTGCCGACACCGGCCAGCCCGCTCGGCCAGACGTTCTCGTGGGAGGGCGGCATCTGCCTCGGTTGGGCCGATGGGTACGTTCGGGTCGGCAGCTACAGCGCCGACGAGTTCGACCCGCACCGCCCGGAAGCGTGCGGCTTCTTCGGCGGGTACTTCTACATCAACCTGTCCAACGTTCGCATGCAGGGCGTGCGCAGCCCGGCCGTCACGGTCGAGCAGCTCGACCTGGCCTTCTTCGGCGATCACCCCGATGTGCCGACGTACACACCCCATCCCGCCGACGAGCGCCCCGATCTCGTGCCGAAGATCGTCGAGCACATGGGATGGGTGATGACAGCGATGTCGTGGCCGGAGATCGACGAAGAAAAAGCGGCGACGTTGAAGATGCGCGCCAACCGTCCAGACCTTGCGGCGATGAGCGATGCCGAGCTCGTCACCCACGCCCGCTCGACCCAGCCGATGCTGCGCAAGCTGTTCGACAGCCACACGGTCTCGTCGAGCAGCTCGGGTATCGCGCCGGGCATCCTGTTCGCGGTCGGTGAGGCGATCGGTGATTCGACCGTGCCGATGAAGCTCGTCGCCGGAATCGGCGAAGTCGACTCGGCCGAGCCGAGCTATGCGATGTGGGAGCTGTCCCGGACGGTGAACACCTCGGCAGAGCTCACGGCGGCCTTCGACGCGGGCGTGGTCGGGCTGGTCGACCGTCTCTGCGCGTCGGGCTCGGCCGAGGCCATCGCTTTCATCCACGCGTTCGACGGCTTCATCTTCGACTTCGGATCACGGGGGCCGAACGAGTGGGAGATCATCGCCGAGACGTGGGAGACGAAGCCCGAGATCGTCCTCGCGGCGATCGACCGGGTGCGCTTCCAGTCCGACGCCGAATCTCCCCGCAACCGCAATCGAGCGCGTGCGGCTGAGCGCGAGAGCACCACTGCGGAGGTGCGTTCCAGGGTCGCGGCACTCGGCGACGAGATGGCCGGGATGTTCGAGTCAGCGATGGCCGCTTCCAGTCAGCTGGCGTTCCGCGAGCGGACCAAGACGAACATCATCCGCGCCGTGCACGAGGGCAGAATGGCGTTCCGAGAGCTCGGCACGCGTCATGCCGCGTCCGGTGCCATTCGCGACTCGGGGCATGTCTTCATGCTCCTCGATGCCGAGCTCGAGGACTTCGTGGTCGACCCTGCGTCGTTCGCAGGCACCCTCGCCGATCGCAACGAACAATGGCGCGCCCTGGCCGACCTCGAGCCCCCGTACTTCATCAAGGACGGCGCCGTGCCGCCGCTGTCGGAGTACCGGCGCAGGGGTCAGGGCGCGTTCGTCCCCGCCGTTCCCGGTGACTCGATCCGGGGTGTTCCGGGGTGTTCGGGTACCTACATCGGAACGGCGCGAGTGATCACCGATCCCGGCGATCCCGGCGACCTCGAGCCCGGTGATGTGCTCATCGCGCCGCTGACCGACCCAGCGTGGACGCCGCTCTTCATGGCCGCCGGTGCCGTGGTCGTCAACGTCGGTGGACAGATCAGCCATTCGATCATCGTCTGCCGCGAGCTCGGGCTGCCGTGCGTGGTCTCGGCCACCGATGCGACGCTGCGCATCCCCAACGGGTCAACCATCGAGGTCAACGGCGATACGGGCACAGTCACCGTGCTCAGCCTCGCGAAGCCGGTGGGTGCATAGATGTCTCGCCCGTTCAGGTTCGGCTTGCAGAGCTACGCCCCGGCGTCGGCCGCGGACTGGCGGGCCCAGGCTCGTCGTGCTGAGGAACTGGGTTTCGACGTGTTCACGGTGGCCGACCATGTCATCGGCCCGGGTCCGGCTCTGCAGCCCACCGGGCATCCGGTCCAGACGATCGCTGCGATCCCTGCGATGGCGGTGGCCGCTGAGGCGACGACCACGATCCGCATCGGATCGCGGGTGTTGTGCACTGACTACCGCAACCCGGTGATGCTGATCAAGGAGCTGGCGACGCTCGACTTCTTCTCCGGTGGCCGATTGGAGATCGGTCTCGGCGCAGGCTGGTTGGAGAACGAGTACGACGCCATGGGTATCCCGTTCGATCGCGCTGGTGTGCGCCTCGATCGGCTCGAGGAGACGATCGAGGTCATGCGGGCGGCCTTCGCCGATGGCGTTCTGGACCACGCCGGCTCCCACGTGCACGCCGTTGGATTCGAGGCGGTGCCCAAACCGGTGCAGCATCCCGGTCCGCCGCTGATGATCGGTGGTGGCTCGCCGCGCGTGCTCGGCATCGCCGGACGAGAAGCCGACATCGTCAGCCTCAACTTCGACAACTCCTCAGGCCGGCTCGGGGCCGAGGGCGTCGGATCGTCCACCGCGTCGTTGACGGCGCAGAAGATCGACTGGATCAGGTCTGCCGCTGGCGAGCGGTGGAGTGACATCGAACTCGAGATCGCGG
>JAYTRT010000720.1:0-9485 GCA_043746045.1 Actinomycetota bacterium
ATGCCGTTCGGCCGGGTCGCAGCGCCGAGCGAGGCAAGGATTCCGGCGGCAACCCACTGGCGCCGTTGCAGACACAGCAGACTGCCAGCGGCAACAAGGATCAGTGTTGCCTCGCTGTAGCTGAACGACAGGACGAAACTGCCAGGGAACAGTGCCATCAGGAGCATCGCCCGATACGCGACCCGGTCATCGAAGATCCCTCGTGCGAGCAGGCCGACCACCAACACGATCAACGCACCGAAGATGAAGTTGAGCAGCAGACCGGCGAGGACATCACCACCCGGCAGAACCTTGTCGAACCATCGGACCAGATCTGGATAGACAGGAAAGAACGCGGTGCGCGCCTGATAGTCGTCGAACGTGACATGGAGCGGGACGTGCGATGGGTAGCTGTCGCGCACGATCGCGAAATACCATTTGCCATCCCAGGATGTCAGCACATCGACGATTTTGTGCACGGCGTTGGTCGGACGGGCGACCCCATTGGCCTGATCCTCTTTGACACGATTCGCCGCGACGACCGCCGCGCCGGCAATGACACAGATCCGTGACAGGACATAGGCGATGAGGGCCCGACTGGTCAGCTTGCGCCAGTTGCGGTCGGTCAGTATCGCGCCGCTCGGGCGGAAACGACGGGCGGCGGTGCGCCTCGTCGGCTGGGGAACCGATGCCGGTGATGGTGCTGATTCAGGAGTCGAGGCGTCGATGATGGAGTCGGTCATGGCGTGGGGGCTGCGGGGCAGCGGATGCGACGCTAACACGCACGTCGGTTCGGCCCCCTGTCATCGCGACGACCACCGGAGACTGTCGAGTGAGGCCGCTCGTCAGTAGCGGGACATCGGCTGGATGCGCTGTCGCGGACCGAAGGCCGGGGCGGTGTTCCCATCTCGTCCGAGCAGGCTGATGACCCGTCCACGCTGCCCGATGTACGGCTGGAGGAGTTCGAGCATTCGCGTGTCGGTGCCCCTCGGTTCCCCGGCGAGGGACCACGCGACCAGGTTCTTGAGGTGATAGTCGCCGACAGCGACGGCATCTGGATCGCCGAACGCAGGTCCGAGAGCGGAGCCGATCGTCCATACGCCGATACCGCTGAGCAGCCCGAGCTTCACGGCAGCTGAACCGGAGTCGAGCGCTGACCACTGCGCGATTCGCTCCGCATGCCGGGCAACGGTGCGAAGCGCCTCCGCTCGTTTGGCCTCGACGCCGAACGGGTGGAACCACCAGGCGGTTCTACCGAGCAGACTCTTCGGACTCGGCGGCAGACGCAGGGTCGGATCGGGGCCCGGACCGCGCTCGCCGAGCGCGACAGTCAGCCGGTGCCATTGGCGGACGGCTTCGCCGCCGGTGACACGCTGGGCGAGGATGATCGGGAGCAACTCGTGGTACAACGTTCCACTCGCACCGAGCCGAAAGCCGGGATGATTGCGGTGGGCTGCGGCCACCTTCGGATGTGCGTCGGGTGGGCAGGCGAAGCCGCTGTCATCAGCGCCGATCAGCTGCGGAACCCGGCCGAGCATCCAGTCGGCGCCGTCACCCCACGCTTCGGCATCGATCGATGCCGAGGACCACCAGATGTGCAGCGTTGCCGGTCCGGCCGGCGTGTACGTGGAGCGCCAGAAGTCTCGGTCCGACAGCCGAGTGGTTGCGTCGGAACTGCCGTACCGGTAGACGCCGAGGGTAGCGCGAATGTCGCTCGCCAGAGTCGGTGTGACCGCCAACACGGACCGCCCCGTCGACATCGCCTGCATCATCCCGACCGTAGCCGAGCCGACGGTCAGGTCCTGATCGTGACGGGTGCTTCCCCACCGAAGACCGGGTAGTGGCACGCCACGAAATGCCCGTCGGCAATCTCGCGCAATTGTGGCTCCTCGCTGCGGCATCGATCCGCGGCTGCTGGGCACCGGGTGTTGAAGCGGCACCCCGGAGGTGGGAACACCGGCGACGGAGGCTCACCCTCGATCGGGTGACGGGTGACGATGATCGACGGATCTGGCACGGGAATCGAGCTGAGCAGGACGTTGGTGTAGTGATGCGCTGGTTGGCGGTACAGATCGTCCGAGCCTGCGACCTCGCAGATCTTGCCCAGATACATCACGGCCACCCGGTCGCTGATGTTCTTGACAACGGCGAGATCGTGGGCGATGAACACCATCGTCAATCCGTACCGGGCTTTGAGGTCCTCGAGCAGGTTGAGGACTTGAGCCTGCACGCTGACGTCGAGCGCCGAAACGGGCTCGTCACAGATGATCAGCGAGGGGTCGAGAACGAGGGCCCTGGCAATGCTGATTCGTTGGCATTGGCCACCGGAGAATTGGTGGGGCTGGCTTTCGGCGGCACGCTGGGGATCGATGCCGACTTCCTCGAGGACCTGATCGACCCGCTTGTCGCGTTCGGGCTTCGAGCCGCGACTCCAGATCGTCAGCGGCTCCATCACGATGTCACGAACCTTGCGACGCGGATTGAGCGACGAGATCGGATCCTGGAAGATCATCTGCATCCGCGTGCGGGCTTCGCGCATCGTGTCGCCACTCATTCGCGTCAATTCATGCTCTTCGAACTGCACCGAGCCCGACGTCGGGCGGGGGAGTTGCATCACGGCTCTTCCGGTGGTGCTCTTGCCGCAGCCCGACTCGCCGACGAGTCCCAGAGTCTCGCCGCGCAGGACGTCGAGGCTGATCCCACTGACCGCATTGACCTTGAGACCGGTCCGGCCGACGGGGAACTCGACGACGAGGTTCTCGACTCGGAGGAGGGCGTCTTTCGGATTGCGCAGGTGAGCGGTTCCTGTACCCGCCATCAGGACGCCTCTCCGACGGTGACGCCAGCGGCGGCCGACACCGACTGCTTGCTGATTCGCTCCTTGGCCTCGAAGTATTCGGGGCTGCCGACGGGGTACCAGCATCGGAAAACGTGGCCAGGGGTATCGGCCGACTGGAGCGGTGGCATCTCGTTCTCGCATTTCTCACGGACATAGGGGCATCGAGGAGCGAACCGGCAGCCCTTCGGTGGATGAACGAGATCGGGCGGCCGGCCCCCGATCGCGATCAGGCGGGTGTGGCTCGGGTCTTCGATCTTGGGGATGCTCTGCATCAAGGCTTCGGTGTACGGCATCTTCATGTCCGCGAACAGCACTCGGGTCGGGGCCTGTTCGACCAATTGTCCGCCGTACATGACGGCGATGTCATCGGTGTGGCCGGCGACGACACCGAGGTCGTGGGTGACGAGGATCAACGACATGTTGCGGTCTTTGCGCTGCTCCTCGAGCAGATCGAGGATCTGGGCCTGGACCGTGACGTCGAGCGCCGTCGTCGGCTCGTCGGCGAACAGGGCAGTTGGACCACACGCGAGGGCAATCGCGATCATCACCCGCTGACGCATACCGCCGGACAATTCGTGCGGGTACTGGTTGAGGCGGCGGTGAGCCTCGGGAATGCGCACATCGTGGAGCAACTTCTCGGCCGTTGCCAGCGCCGAGGTGTTGTCCATCCCAAGATGGATCTTCAACGGTTCGGCGATCTGCTTGCCGATCTTCATCAGCGGATTGAGCGACGTCATCGGATCCTGGAAGATCATCGCCATTTCCTTGCCCCACACATGCCGCATCTGCTTCCGGCTGAGATTGCCGATCTCGCGACCCTCGAACTTGATGCTGCCGCTGCGGATCGTGCCGCGTGGCGGGAGCAGGCCCATGATCGATCTCGAGAGGATCGTCTTGCCCGATCCACTTTCGCCGACGATGCCGAGGGCCTTGCCACGTTCGAGCGTGAAGCTGACACCGTCGACGGCGCGGACGAGGCCACGCGGCGTTCGGAAATAGGTGCGCACGTCGGTGAGTGCCAGCAGCGGTCCGGTGATGTCGCGAACGCCCGCCTGACTGACGTTGATGTCGCTCATATCGCAGCTTCCCGGATGTCGAAGCGACGCGCCAAGCGGTCGCCGATCAGATTGAACGAGATCACCGTCAGGAACAGGAACACGCACGGGAAGACGGTCGCCCACCATGCTCTTGAAAGGTCTCGAGATCCGTCGCTGATCATCTTGCCCCACGTCAGTGGTCGTTCGACACCGAGACCGAGGAAGGCCAAGGCTCCTTCTGCGGCAACCAGGATGCCGAGACCGGTGACCGCCACGGTCAGCATCGCCGGAACCAGATTGGGCAGGATCTCCTTGGCGATGACCCGGCCACTCTTGGCCCCGAGACTGCGCGCGGCGAGGACGAACTCGCGGTCACGAAGACCGATCGTCTGCGCCCTTGCTATTCGAGCGAAAGGTGCAATGGCCAGCACGCCGAGGGTGAGCGTGATCTCCCATTCACGGTTGAGCCAGCCGAGCCCGTTGTAGATCGTCTTCAGATCGTCCATCCGGTAGACGAGAAGGAGCGCGAGCAGCAGCGGCGGAAGGGCGAGCAGGGAATCGGTGATGATCGAACCGATCCGGTCAGTCCATCCTTGGAAGTATCCGGAGACGATTCCGAGCAGTCCGCCGACGACGAGACCGATGACGGTGGACAGGACGCCGACCGTGAGGGTCACCCGGGCGCCGTAGATGCACCGCGCGAACACATCGTGCGAGCTCGAATCCGTGCCCATCCAGGCCCGCCAACCGGGCCCGAGGTTGTACCGGCCGGTGGTGCCGTTGACCTTGAGTTTGGTGTCGTAGGCGCGGATGAACGACAACTGGCCGGCGAAGGCCACGCAGAAGACGAGTGCGCCGAGCCATGTGACGCCGACCCAGAGACCGATCCTGGGCCGGCGGCGTTTCTTGTTCTCGGAGACCACCGGCGGCACGGGTGGTACATCGACGAGTGAGGGGTCTGCTGTGAGAGTCATGGGCGATTCCTCAGCTCAGTGCTCGGGCGTGACGGATGCGGGGGTCGATGACGGCATAGCTGAGGTCGACGACGAGGTTGACGACGACCACGGTGGCAACGAGGATCGCCGAGACGGACTGCACCGTGAAGATGTCGCTGGACAGAATGGCAACCACGAGCAGCGAGCCCATTCCTTTCAGGTTGAAGTACTGCTCGACGATCAACGCACCGCCGACGAGGCCCCCCAGCTGGACGCCGACGTTCGTCAAGAGCGTGAACAGCGAGTTGCGCAAGGCATGCCCCCAGAGCACCCGGCGTGGCGAGACGCCTTTCGCGCTGGCCAGGGTGACGAAGTCGGCTTGCAGTGTTTGAACCATGTCGGCCCGCAACAACCGAACGAAGACAGCGGCAAGCGGAAGCGTGAGCACCATCGTCGGGATGAAGAAGTTCCGGAAGTGGCCTGACAGCGAGTCCCATGGGTACACCTTCGAGGCGAGGCGGGGAAACCACTGGAGCTTGTCGATGAAGACGAACTTGAGGATC
The DNA here is from genome assembly GCA_043746045.1 of Actinomycetota bacterium. Lineage (GTDB taxonomy): Bacteria > Actinomycetota > Acidimicrobiia > Acidimicrobiales > Ilumatobacteraceae > WLMZ01. The sequence continues at coordinate 5,354 of JAYTRT010000720.1, forward strand.
GGGGCCAGCACCAGGGCGGGGGTGGAGACGAGCGCGAACGACGTGAAACTGCTCATCTTGTCGTACGCCGAGTCCCGCTTGTAGGCCTGATACACAGCAACCGGAACGGCGATCAGCAGTGCGCCGATCGTGGAGTACACACCGAGGAAGACGGTCGGGAGAACACGCGGTTTGAGGTACGTGGTCACGTTCAGGTTGTTCGCCTGCGAGTAACCGAAGTCGAGCGTGCACATTCCCTTGAGCCAGTACCAGTACTGGGCGAGGTAGTTGGAATGCAGATGGAACCGGTCGGTGACCGCCTTGATCTGGGCATCGGTGGCCGTTCCGCCCAACATCGTCCTGGCCGGATCACCAGGCTTGGTCAGGCCGATCCGCATGAACACCAGCACGCCGAACGTGACGAGGAAGAACACGATGAGGAATTGCAGGAGACGTTGCAAGAAATAGCGCATGCAGACCTCGTGATCCGTGATTGGCCGGGTGTTGGTTCGGCGGGTGGATGATGGATGGGTTGAACGATGTGTCCGCAGACGAGAGGGTGCGGGCCGTCGGAACGGCCCGCACCCTGCTCGGTCAATCGTTGTCTGTTACTTCTGGATCCACAATGAGTTGACCCAGAACTGGCCGGAGAAACCAGCGCCGTCGCGAGCTGCCGTTCCATCGGGAAGCACGGTCGAGCCGAGCCCGCCGACCTTCAGGCTGTGTGGCGTACCCCACAGGGTGTAGTCCGTCGGGATCTGGTAGCACATCTTGGCCATCTGACGGTTGATCGCCTCGGCGTCGGCCTCTCGGGCCTTTGCGTCGGGGTTGCTCCGGGCATCGGCCAACTTGGCATCGACGATCGGGTCGTTGATCCGTCCGAAGTTGAGGGCCAGCTGACCGTCTGGCGGGCCTGACACCGAGTTCCACCAGAAGTTCTGCTGGTCGACCGTGATGCCGGCGTTGTTGCGCCATCCGTACATGAAGAAGTCCGCCACACCGAACAGCGCGTTCGTGATGAAGACGTCCTGGGGGACGACGTCGACCTGCGTATCGACGCCGATCGCCGACCAGTATCCCTTGAGCAGTTCGGCGGTCTGGTCACCAATTGCGGTGGCCGTATGTCCATAACGAACCGACACGCTGGTTGCGCCGGTGCTCTGCTTGTAGGCATCGATCAGTGCTTTGGCGCCGGCGATGTCCTGAGCGGGGTTGAAGCCATTGTCCTTGAGGTAGCCCTCTTGGCCAGGCGAGAACAGGCCGTTGGCGATCTGGGTCAGACCACCCTCGGTCAGGTTGATCAGTTCCTGGCGGTCGATGGCCTTGGAGAGCGCACACCGAACGTTGGGATCTGAGGTCGGACCTGGCTTCGAGACGTCGATCAGGATGTAGTTGGTTTCGACGTATTTGGTCTGCTCGCTCATCGGGAACTTGGTCGGATTGGCGCGGAAGTCCTTGATCACCTGAGCCGACGACGTGGAGAAGATGTCCAGCTCCCCGTTCTGCAGCGCTTCCTCGGCGGTCTGACTGTCCTCGATCACCTTGAAGTCGATTTCGTCCAGGTATGGCAGTTGCACACCTTTGGAATCCTTCTGCCAGTACTTGGGGTTCTTGGTGACGACGAGGGTGTCGTGAGGCGTGTAGCTCTTGACGATGAACGGTCCCGAGCCAACGGGTTGCACGGCGACCGCCGGATCGGCGGCAACGGCATCGAGCCACTTCGGCGACGCGATCAGGCCCCACTGTGTGGTCAACGCTGCTGCGAAGCCGGGCCAGGAGAGCGGCGTTTTCGGATCGCCGTTCTTGCCGAGCATGATCGTGAAGGTCTTGGCGTCCTTCTTGACGATGTCGAGCGCCTGGAGCGGCTTGCCGTTTGCATCGACCTTGCCGGACGGGTCGTCGATCTTGGCGACATCGGTCAGTGCCTTGGCGATCAACAATGCCGTGCCGGTGGTCTGCAGGTTCTTGATCACCGCATCGGCGTCGACAGCGGTGCCATCGGTGAACGTGATGCCGTCGCGCAACGTGATCGTCCACTGGCTGAAGTCGGCGTTGGGCTCGATCTTGTCGGCCAGGTATGGATGCACCTTGCCGTCGGCGCCGAATGCGGCCACCGGATCGAAGAACGAACGGGCCCGCTCCTGGCAGTACGAATCACACTGCATCGCAGCAGGGATCCACGCGTTCGTGACCTCGGCCTCGCCGCTGACGACGAGCTTGCCGCCCGGTGTCACCTTGGACACATCCTGCACGGATCCCGTTGTGGCGGCGGTGGTGGTGGTGGCCCCGCTGGTACCCGTTGTCGCCGTACTGCCGGTATCGACAGTCGCCGTTCCGCCGGTCGTCGTCGCCGTTGCGCCAGTGGTCGCCGTTGCCCCGGTGGTCGCGGTCGATCCAGCCGTCGTTGCGGTGGACCCGCCGGACACGGCGGACGTCGTGGTCAGCGCCGCTGACGTCGTCGGCGCGGCAGATCCGACGGACTTGGTGTTGCCGTCGTCTTTCTTGCTGCAGGCCGCAGCGACCAGCGCCAGTGTCACCAGCGCGGTGCCGAACAGCACCCCCGGCCGGTGCCGGCGTGTCGTCCGATCATTTCGTTTCGTGGTCCCCATGGATCCCCCTCATTCGGTTCGTGTGTTTGCTTTCGTGAGTGATCGCCGCTCGAACGCCGAGAACCGACCGGGCCACCGCTGTGACCCCTGCCACAGCGACATTCGCACACTAGTCAAACGCTCGCCGACGTGGGCGACACGAACGCGAACTGGCTCCTAGCGTGTGTTCCGATGCTGCGTGACGACGGTCTGGATGCTGCCCATCCGCGTCGACTGAGCCGTCGTCACCCTCGATTCGTCGAGATCATGTCCCGTCACGACGCTTCAGTGGAGCGTCATCTGCCGAGCTACCGAGACCCATCGAGCGGCTTGGCGGTCTTCACGGCCGACTTTCTCGCGCAGCGGGGAACATGTTGTGCGAGCGGCTGTCGGCACTGTCCGTACGTGGTCGGCGGCGAGAACGATCCCCGCACTTCCACCTGACTACTGTCGGGCGAATGTCGGACAAGGTGCTCACACGGTTGCTGGTGCCGCCCGGAACGAACTTCAGCTTCACCCATCGCGACGCGAACGAGGACTTCGGCTGGGACAAGGCTCTCGCTGCACTGGAGACGGCGGAATTGATCGCGAAGATCGACGCGCTCCAGTTCACACTGGTCGCTCAGAACCAGCAGAGCCTGCTCGTCGTGCTCCAGGCGATCGATGCAGCGGGCAAGGACGGAACGGTCCGCAACGTTTTCGGGCCGTTGAGCTCGGCCGGGGTGCACGTCACCAGCTTCAAGGTGCCGGCCGGCAGCGAACTCCAGCACGACTATCTGTGGCGTGTGCACGCCAGGGCACCGATGCGCGGTGAGATCGGCGTCTGGAACCGCAGCCACTACGAGGACGTACTGATCGTTCGGGTCAAGGACCTGGTGCCCAAGCAACGTTGGGAGAAGCGCTATCGACACATCCGCGAGTTCGAGCGGATGCTCACCGACGAAGGAACACACATCGTCAAGATCAACCTTCACGTGTCGAAGGACGAACAACGAATTCGCCTCCAGAGCCGCGTCGACGATCCGAACAAGCGCTGGAAGTTCCGTATGGGCGATCTGGACGATCGCAAACTGTGGCCGCAGTTGATGAAGGCGTACGAAGTTGCGTTCAGCGAAACGAGTACGGAAAACGCACCGTGGTACGTGGTACCCGCCGATCGGAAGTGGGTTCGTGATCTGTGCGTGGCACGAATTGTCCACGACGCACTGGTGGCGATGCATCCGGTCCTGCCACCCGACGATCCCACGCTGGCAGGAACAGTCGTCGTCTGACCGTGTTCGACGCCCAACGGTAAACGGAGGGTAAACCGCCTTGTCGGTGAACACTCACGGAGGTCGGCTCGAACTACGGTGGTGGTTGCCGGACAAGGAGGCGTTGGGTGATCGAAGCCGTTGATCTGGTGAAGTGCTACGGCGACAAAGTTGCTGTGGAGGACCTCTCGTTCACGGTCAGGCCTGGAATCGTGACAGGGTTTCTCGGTCCGAACGGCGCAGGGAAGTCGACGACGATGCGGATGATCGTCGGGCTCGACGCGCCGACGAGCGGCGCAGTCACGGTGAACGGGC
>JAYTRT010000721.1:0-9480 GCA_043746045.1 Actinomycetota bacterium
CGGCTCCGGCAAGGCCGCGATCCACCGCAACCATGGCTTGTTCACCGTCGGCCAGACCGTCGACGAGGCCGTTTTCTGGTTCATCAGCATGGAGCGCAGTTGCCAGGCCCAACTGTTGGCGATGGCCGCCGGCACGCCGCATCTGATCAAGCACGAGGACGCCGAATACACCGCCAAGCAGACCGGCTATCCGCTTGCGGGATGGTTCAGCTTCTCGCCGCTGTGGCAGGAGATCTGTCGTACCGACCCCGATCTCTTTGACTGAGACATCGAAGACGACCGATCCATCGAAGCCATCGAAGTTCTCGCTCACCCCGAGCAGCTCGATCGCCACCTCGTCGAGTCGACCGAGCTTCTTTTCTCCGGAAGCGATCTTCGTTCTCGGTGGCCTGTCGCAGAACATCGGATCGATCCTCGCGAAGTCGCTCTTCGGCGACGTCGAGCCGGCCACGGTGGCCTGGTTCCGCATCTCGTTCGCGTCCCTCGTGCTGCTCGCATTCAGCTCACGTCAGTTCATGCCCGGCTCGCGCCACTACCGCCGCTGGACCCGTGCCGATCTGGCCGCCAGCGCAATCTTCGGCGTCGCGATCGCCGCGATGAACACGTTCTTCTACCTCGGCATCCAGCGTCTCGAGCTCGGCAAGGGCCTGGCCATCGAGTTTCTCGGTCCGGTTGCCGTCGCCGCCAGCCGGCGGCGGACGAAACGCAACTCGGTCGCGGTTGCGCTCGTGGTCCTCGGGGTCGGCCTGCTGTCGGGCATCGAGATCGGCGGCAACCTGCTCGGTGTCGTGTTCATCCTGTGTGCGTCGACGATGTGGGCCACCTACATCGTGGTCGGATCGAAAGTCGCGAGGCAGGACAGGGGCGTCGCGGGGCTCGGGGTCGGGATGCTGATCGGGGCGATCGCCCTGGCTCCCTTCGGTGCTCCATCCAGTGGGGTGGTGTTCGCGGCGCCGCGACTGCTCGCTCTGTGCTGCCTCGTCGGCCTGCTCAGTTCCGTGATCGGGTACAGCCTCGACCAACACGTGATGCGCCGCATTCCGCCACATCGCTTCGCGCTCCTTCTTGCCCTGATCCCTGTCACAGGCACCTTTCTCGCATTCATCGCGCTGAGCGAGCGACCGTCGTTGCTCGACATGGGCGGCATCGCAGCCGTGCTGGCCGGGGTGGTCTACCAGCAGCGCGACGTGCCGCCGGATGCAGTCAACGAGACGGTGTTGGTCGAGCCGCTGCCGTGATGCCGAGACTGGCTGCGACTGCCGGCTTGCGCAGCTTCCAGACGAAGCCGTCGTACAGGATGTGGAGGGCCCCGAAGAACAGGACCGAGAACGCGTAGACCTTGCCGTCCCACATGTTCCATGTTCCTGCGATCAGCCCCACGACGGCTGCGAAGTAGAGCACGTACAGACCGGACCGACGGGCGCGGGTGGCACTGACACGGGCGACCGGACTGACGTCGCCGGTGGACGAACGTCGACGAAGCGAGCTGTGCACGATGCCGAAATACTCGATCGCATGAGCGGCCACGTAGCCGGCGATTCCGGCGACCGGGTCGATCATCACGGCGATCAGCAGCCCGAGCGTTCCAGCTGCGTACGACCACTTGGCCCGGCGAGCAACAGATGCCGGGCGACGGCGCTCTGCACGCATCCACCGAACGGCCAGTGCGACCGAAACCACCGCACCGATCCAGAACGGGATCGTGGCGCCGCGGCTCAACGAGTGCAGGATGTCGATGCTGCGCTTGTTCGTCCCGTCGAAGCCGATCTTGCGGGTGAAGCGGGGCAGATCGACGTATGCGCCGAGGAACAACAACGCCGTGACGAGCCATGTGATGAGCATCGGCTTCTCCATCGGACCGTGGTCGTCCCCGGCCTTGCGGCCGTAGATGCGGAGCACGCCGTAACGCTGCATGAGCGTGTGCTCGGCATTCCACAGACCGGCCGTCAGACCAACCAGGGTCAAACTGACATTCAGCCCGATCAGGATCAGGATGACCGCGACGAACGGTGCGACGAGGTAGAACCAACGGTGGGCGCGACGTTGATCCGGATCGCCGTACACCAGCCCGAGCGTCAGCGGTTGGTGGGCGAAGCTGATCAGGAAGATGACGCCCATGAGAGCCTGCGTCCTGGTGATGGACGACTCGAGATCGTGCATGACGAGCGCAATCGGCAGCCAGCACCAACCGAGGAGGACATCGGCCACCGGCCCGTGCACCCACGCGCTTGCAGCGGTCTGAACGGGAACGCCCGCTTCAGAACGTGCCGATCTGTTCCCCGCTATCCGCATCTGCATCAATTTCGTACTGTAGCCATCTCTGTTCGGCCAATTCCCCACGACCGGCTCGTCTCGCTGTGTCCGTCACAGCCTCGGTACCGTCCACGGCATGACCAGTGTCCAGGAGTTCCTGCGGGGGGTCGCCTGGCCGGCCGGCGCCGGGGTCTCGTACCCTCGTGCGGATCCTGCAGACTTCGGGCGATTACCGGGCGACACGTGGGCGACGGCTTCGCTACCGGTCGGCGTGCGGTTGGAGTTGACCGGAGATGCCTCGACTCTCGACATCTCGTACACGACGGCCACGGACGAATTCGGCTACAGGGGCCACGCTGCCGGAGTCTCGTTCAGCGTTTGGCGCGGTGGCATCCAGATCGACGAGCAACCGGCCGTGTTCGGCGCCGGCCGGGTGACCGTGCGCCTCGGCGCTGGCGGCGAGGATCAGCGCGTCATCATCTACCTCCCAGAGGGAATGAAGCCGACCATCACCGCGCTGGAGGCCGTAGACGGAACGATCGAGCCGGCACCGCCACAACCGCGTTGGCTGGCGTACGGCGATTCGATCGCAGAGGGATGGACAGCGTCAGGCCCGGCCGGTGCGTGGCCGGCAATCGCCGGGCGACAGTACGGGCTGGACGTGGTCAACCTCGGCTACGCAGGTTCGGCGCGGGGCGAACTGGTCTCCGCCGAGCAGATCGCGTCGTTGGATGCAGACGTGATCTCCATCACCCACGGCACGAACTGCTGGAGCCGCATCCCGCATTCGGTCGAACAGATGGCCGCGAACACCGACGCTTTCCTACGCGTCGTGCGCGCCGGCCATCCCGGCATTCCGGTCGCTGTCGCCAGTCCGGTCGTACGCCCAGATGGCGAGCACACGCCGAACCGGCTCGGCGCGACGCATGCCGACATCCGCGGCGCGATGGAGCGAGCGACCCAGTCGCTGATCGACAGCGGAGACCGGTTGCTGACGCTGATATCCGGAGCGAACGTGCTCGACCCGACGTTGCTCGCCGACGGGGTGCATCCTGGCGACGCGGGACACGCTGTGTTGGCCGTCGCGTTCGGTGGTGCCGTCGCCGAGGCTCTCGAACGTGGGCGGGTCAGCCCTCCGGCTTGAACGGTTTCGGACCGCCGTGCGGAAAGCGCGACTGGGTCCCGCCGTCGACCACCAGGTTCTGACCTGTCATGAAACCCGACAGATCGGAGACGAGGAAGACCAGCGGGCCGGCGATCTCTTCCGGCGTACCCCACCGGGCCAGCGGCACACCATCGGCGATCACGATCTCGTTGATGTCGGTGATACCGCGAGCCGTGAATCCGGCGACGACTCGCGGGGTCGCGATGATGTCCGGCGCGACCGAGTTGACCCGGATGCCGTACGGCGCCCACTCATTGGCCATACTGCGCGCGAGGCCGATGGCGCCCGCCTTGGCGGCACCGTACGCAGCGTGGTTCGGGGCACCGAAGATGCCGCTGATCGACGTCACGAGTGCCAGACGACCGTCGACACCGTCGTCGATCCAGTGCCGTGCCGCAGCGCGCCCGACCAACATGTGGTGGGTCAGGTTCGAGCGCAGATCGAATTCCCACATCTCCAGATCCATGCTGAGCAGATCGGACCACGAGGCGACACCGACGATGTTGACAACGGCGTGGAGACCACCGAGACCGCTGTGCGCGCCGTCGACGACGGACTGCGCCGCGACGGGATCGGTGACATCGCCGCTCAGCGCGATCGACCGCACCCCGAGTGCCGCAACCTCGTCGCTGACCTCTGTCGCGCGGGCCGGATCGAGGTCGGCGACGGCCACATCGGCGCCGACACGGCCGAGCAGCAACGCGGTTGCGCGGCCGATTCCCGAACCGCCGCCGACGACCAGCGCGACCTTGCCGCGCAGGCCGAAGATGTCGGGTTCATTGTTCGATCGATCGCTCATGGCATGTGCACTCCACCGTTGGGGCGAAGCACTTCGCCGGTCATGAACTTCGAAGCATCGGACGCCAGATACAGCATCGCGTAGGAGATGTCGGTCGGCGTTCCGATCGTGCCGAGCGGCGACTGTGCACCGCGCACATCGACGACGGCGGATCGCGCGGCCTGATCGACCGACCCGTCGGCGCTCACCCAGCCACGCTGTGTCATCGGGGTGTCGATGAAGCCGGGCGCGACGGTGTTGCAGCGGATGCCGAACGGTCCGAGTTCGGTGGCGAGGATCCGTCCGAGTTGGATCACACCGGCCTTCGACGTGCCGTACGCCGCCAACGTGGGTGCCGGCATCTCGCCCCCGGCGGACGCGACGTTGATGATCGAGCCACGTTTGGCCACCTTCATCACCCGTCCCGCCGCCGCACAGCCCAGGATGACGCCCTTGAGATTGACCCTTAGCACGGCATCGAGGTCTTCTTCGGTGAGGTCGATCACGAGACCGTTGCGGATGATGCCGGCCACGTTCGCCCAGACATCGATCCGGCCACCGTGACGGACCGCCGCTCGCGCGAGGTCGTCGACCGCAGCCTTGTCGGACACATCGGTCAGGACCACAACGGCTGTGCCACCGAATGCTCCGACGAGAGCGGCCGTCTCGCCCAGTCCCACCTCGGAACGGTCGGCGACGACCACGCTCGCACCGGCCTGGGCGAACGTGATCGCGGTCTGCCGACCAATGCCGCCGCCCGCCCCGGTGACGACCGCGACCCGACCGTCGAGCGAGAACGCAGCTGCCAACTCGTCGTGCAGCGGACGTACCGCTGCGGCCGATGCAGCGTCACGCAGCCCGGAAATCATGTCCATCAGGCGCTCGCTGTCACATCGATGCGATGTCCGCGCGATTCCAACTTCGGGATCACCTGGGTCGCCAGCAACTCCATGCCGCGCATCACCTTCTCGTGCGGCAGATCCCCGAACTGCACGTAGCACAGCAGTTGATCGACGCCCACCTCGTCGTACCGGATGATCTTCTCGAGGCACTCCTCGGGCGTGCCGACGATGATCATGTCCTGCTCCTGATAGTGCTTCACCGGCACATCGCCGTCGATGATCGGCTGCAACAGCGGGAACACGGCCTTCTGCTCCTCGACGCTGAGCATCGGCAGCTCCCACTTCAGGGTGAACTCGGCGAGGTGGCGGTACCACCAGTTGACCGAGTCCCACAGCCCGTAGTCGGCGGCTGAATCGGCATCGTCGTAGGCGTGCACCAACGTGTACACGCCGACTCTGTCGTTGCGAACCCGCGTCAGCATGTCCTGCGGACGAGCCATCGACTGCGCCGTGCGGTAGGCCTGGATGTGCTCGGCCATCTTCTCCACCGGTTGCAGGAGCGCGAACGACAGCAGCCCGAGGCCGAGCTCACCGGCGCTGACGGCGCTCTTCAACGTCGCCGCTGCCTGCCACACGGGCGGGTGCGGATCCTGGAACGGCTTCGGCGTCTGCATCCGCTCCGGGAAGGAAAGGTTCTCGCTCTCCCACGAGAACACTTCGTTCTCCCACATTCCGACCACGATCTCGATCGCCTCGCGCCATTGGTCGCGCGAACTGTCGTTGGTCGGGACACCGAATGCCGCCTGCTCCATCGGTGTCGACCGGCCGGTGCCCCACTCGACCCGTCCGTGGCTGAGCACATCGACGGTGGCGACCTTCTCGGCCACACGAGCCGGATGGATGAAGCCGAACGGCATCAGTGTCACACCGAACCCGAGCTTGATCTGCTTTGTGCTCAGCGCGAGGCCACCGAGGATCGCTTCGGAGCACGGTGACGCCGAGCGGCCATCGCGGAAATGATGCTCGACACACCAGACCGTGTTGAAGCCGAGTTTGTCGGCCAGCTGGATCTCCTCGATCGCCTCGTCGTAGGTGCGCTGTTCGGCCTCGCGCTGGCCGTACGGATGCGGCTTGTCCCACGGCTTGATCTTCGGCTGGAACTCGTACAGCAAGTCCAGTTTCATGTTCGCCTCTCCCAGCTTGTTTTGCAATGTCGAAAAACTGTTTGTACAGTCGAGAGACCATATGTCCCGTCCTGCTCTCGCCGCCACCCGTGCGATCTCCATCCTCGACTTTCTTGCCGCGCATCCCGACGACGCGTTCACCCTGTCCGACCTCGCCGCCCGCCTCGGCATCAACGTCGCCTCCGCCCACGCCCTGCTCAGCGTGCTCGTCGAAGCCGGATACCTCAGTCGCTCGCAACGGTTGCGGACGTACACGCTCGGCCCCTCGGTCGTGGCCCTCGGCAGTGCCGCACTCGAACGTCATCCCGCCATCGACATGGCCCGTGACGCCGCACGCGAGCTTGCCGACGCCACCGAGCTCGAGGTCGCCGTCACGGTCCCCGCTGGCTCGGACATCGTCTTCCTCGCTCGCGCCGGGGCACACCGAGCGCGTGGCATCGCTGTCCACGTCGGTCAGCGCGTGCCGCTGGTTGCTCCGCTCGGATCGGTGTTCATTGCCTGGAACGACGCTGCGCACATCACCTCGTGGGTGGCTGCGGCCGACGATGCCGACCGGCTTCGCGCAGCGCTCGCCGGCGTGCGCGACCGTGGCTACTCGGTTGCGTACGAGGACGACGTTCGCCGCGGCCTCGGTGTCGCTCTCGACAAACTCGCCGACCTCCCCGTCGATGTCGGCCTGCGTGGCACCGTCGACGAGTTGGTCGCCGAACTCGGCCAACGCGAATACCAACTGACCACGTTGGACGCCGGGAGGACATACGACGTCTCGATGATCGCGGCGCCGGTGTTCAACGCCGAGGGACTCCCCGTGTTGGCGCTGACGCTGCTCGGTTTCGAACGCGGGCTACCCGCAGATCGGATAGCCGCATACGGCGAACGCGTCCGCGATGCAGGTCTCGTCATCACCAAACGTAGCAAGGGCAGGATCCCCTGAGATCTGTCTCGAGCGAGACCCGACAGTGCGAGACCCGTCAGTGCGAGACCCGTCAGTGCGAGACCCATGGCGCGCAGACACCCTCGAGGTCGTGGATCTCGATCGCGTCGCGATTCGCATAGGTGATCGCGTTGTTCGGATCCGGCTTCAGGTTGAACGTGCGAAAGCTCATGTCGGTGGTGTCGACGGACAGGATCCGACCGGAGAGGGTCTCGCCGATGCCGAGCAGCACCTTGATCGTCTCGAGTGCCTGGATGCTGCCGATGATGCCGGGCAGCACACCGAGCACACCTGCTTCCGAGCAGCTCGGGGCGAGTTCTGCCGGCGGGGCTTCTGGAACCATGTCGCGATAGGTCGGTCCGTGCTTCGGATCGAACACACTGACCATTCCCTCGAAGCGGAAGATGCTGCCGTGCACGACGGGGATGCCGAGCTTGACCGACGCGTCGTTGAGCAGATAGCGACTCGGGAAGTTGTCGGCGCCGTCCACGATCACGTCGTAGCCCTCGATGATCGACATGATGTTGCTGGCATCGAGGCGGGTGTCGTAGGTGACGACATCGACGTCCGGGTTGAGCAGCGTGATCGTCTTCTTGGCGCTGTCGACCTTGCGGTCGCCGATGCGGTCGAGGTTGTGCAGGATCTGGCGCTGCAGGTTCGAGGCGTCGACTTCGTCCATGTCGACGATGCCGATGGTGCCCACACCAGCCGCAGCGAGGTACAACGCGGCGGGCGAGCCGAGGCCGCCGGCGCCGAGCAACAGCACCTTGCTGGCCAACAGCTTGGCCTGGCCCTCGGTGCCGACTTCGGGCAACAGCAGGTGCCGACCGTAGCGGTCGCGCTGTTCGGCGGTGAGGACGACGGGCTTCTTCCAGTTGCGGCCCTCGTCCTTCCACTTTCCGAAGCCACCGGCCATCGAGACGACGTTCGTGTAACCGAGCTCCTGCAGGGTCTTGGTCGCGAATGCGCTGCGCACACCGCCGGCGCAGTAGGCGATGATCGGCGTCGACTTGTCGGCAATCCGGTTCTCGATCTGGGCTTCGAGATGGCCACGCGGGATGTGCACCACGCCGGGCAGTGCGCCTTGGTCGAACTCGTCCGGCTCGCGGACATCGAGGATCGTCAGCGGGATTCCCGAGCTCTCGGCTTCGGCAATCCGGGTTTCAGCGGTCGCGGTGTCGATCTCGGTGATCTCGGCCTTGGCCTTGGTGAGCAGGTCGCGAAACGTTGGCATGACGGAAATGCTACTCACCCGGTCGGGTATTGCGGCGCGGGACCAGAGCCGGCAGGATCTCGCCGATCTGACCGCGCACGACGACGTCGGCGTGGCCATCCATCCTGGTTGCTTCGGCGTTGACGACGATCACCGACGCGCCCGTCCGCTTGGCCAACGGGACCATCTTGGCAACCGGGTACACCTGCAATGTCGAGCCGATCGCGAGCAGCACATCGCACGCCTCTGCAGCTTCCATGGCCCGCTCGATCACGTCCGGGACGAGGTTCTGTCCGAAGCTGATCGTCGCGCTCTTGAGAATGCCGTGTTGTCCGCCGGCCCTGCAGACCAGACAGTCCGGGTCGGTCTCGCCGGCCTGCACCCGCTCCAATGCTTCCACCATCGGGCGTCGGTCGCCGCACGTCCAACACATCGTCCAATGCATCGTGCCGTGGACCTCGATGACCTTGTCCGGGTCGCTCCCGGCCAATTGGTGCAGGCCGTCGACGTTCTGCGTGACGAGCGCAACCAGTTCGTGTTGCTGCTCCAACTCGACCAGGGCGCGATGACCCTTGTTCGGCTGACGGGTGTGCGCCGAGTTCGCGAGCCGGTTCTGCCAGGCGAACTCGCGCACTTCGGAGTCGCCGAGGTAATGGCTGAGCGTCGCCGCTTTCTCCGCAGCGGGGTTCTTCGTCCACAACCCGTTCGGGCCCCGGAAATCCGGAATTCCCGAATCGGTCGATATGCCCGCGCCGGTCAACACGGTGATCCGTTGTGCGACCTGCAACAGCGTCCGAGCGAACTCGACGTCAGAGGCGCTGTCCGATGTGTTCGAACTCATCACGACATTCTCTCGGGGAATGACGGATTCGTTTTCCTTTTCGTCGATCTCGAAGCACTCAGTTCAGTGCGACTCCTCCCCCGCATCGAAGTCCGCTCTCGTAACCCCTCCGGAGGTTCGCATGTTGACAGCACCCCTTGCCCCGACCCTGATCGTGATGCCGTGGCGCGATCCCGTCGTCGAAGCCGTTGGTTTCGACGCTCGCAGCGCGTATGTCGAACTGTTCTGGCTGGGAATCCTCGGCCCGACATCGACGTGGTTGCTCCGCCG
>JAYTRT010000722.1:0-9478 GCA_043746045.1 Actinomycetota bacterium
CCTTCACGCCAAGCAGTCGATCGAGGTCCGGGTCGAGGACCATGCCACTATTCTGCGGTTGTTGACCCGCCGTCACACCCAACTCGCCCAAGCCCACAACAAGGCGGCGTGCCGGCTGCAAGCTCTCGTGTGCGATCTGATCCCGGGCGGGATCAGCAAGGAAATTGTTGCCCGGCAAGCCGCGGAGCTCCTCGACGGGATCGAGCCGACGTCTCGGGTCGCCGGGCAACGCTTGATGCTGGCTCGTGATTTGCTCGGCGATGTCGAGTTGCTCAATGAGCAGCGCCGCTAGTCGAAGAAGCGGATCGGCGTCGCGGTTGCTGCGTCGGGGACGACGTTGACGGACATTTTCGGTGTCGGTGATGTCGTCGCCGGGATCTTGATTGGTCACGCCGGGAACCCGACCCGGTTCACGACCGCGGACCGCTTCGCCGTCTACAACGGGACCGCGCGAGTGGAGCGATCATCGGGGGATCCGAACAACAAGATCTGGCGGCTGTCACGCCGCGGGAACTGGACCATGAACCATGCGATCCTCATCGGTGCGGTCACCCAGATCCGTCACCGGCACAGCCCCGGCCGTGCCTTCTACGACCGCAAACTCGCCGAAGGCAAAAGCCCGAAGAAGGCGTTGCGGGCGTTGAAGCGACGGATCAGCGACCTCGTCTACCGGCACCTGATCGCGGACGCCGCTCGAGCAGCACGCCGCTGACAAGTGGGCCCGGGAGGGCAACCAGGAAACGACTCCACAAGCCTGCGTGACCGGTCAACGTCCTGATCCACCGGCGCTTCGGCAACAGCCACTCCTGAACCCGACAACAACCCTACGCCGGAACCCAGGCCCCGACCAGGGGCCAAACCGGGCGCGCCCCGAGACCCCGAATCAGGGCCTTGACAAACAAAGAGGGATCGATCGGTCACTCTCGGACTGTCAGAATCTAGTTGTGAGCGAGGTGGACCCGAACGACGATGGACTAGATCGCTGGCTTGTCTTCGAGTTCCGCTACGACCCGGAACGACGCGAGAATCGACATGTGATCATGGCTGCGTTCAACTCCGAACGTGAGCGCAATCAACGACTTACCGATCTTCGGGTTGCTATGCCGGATGCGAACCTGACCCTGGGACACCATCCGGTCGGCTACACCGCTGATCAACAGACACGACGCAACGAATGGAACCGACGCGGGTTCAAGAAGGCACGGCAACGCAAACGTCGCAGGTAGCGCCCAGCTACTGATCTCGCGCACTTGCCAATCAACCCAAGTAACCGCAGGCTGCGCCCTCATTCCGGCCTTGCCTCGGTGCGCCCGTGTCGGACATTCGGCGCTATCCAGCGAAGGGAACAACCTTGGCAGTGGTCGTCCATTTGTAGATCAGCGATTCGCAGTGGCACAGATCCGAGCCGGTCGCGACATATCGATTTTCTGACACCTGACCGATCGTTGCTCCGGCCAAGTCGC
The DNA here is from genome assembly GCA_043746045.1 of Actinomycetota bacterium. Taxonomy (GTDB): domain Bacteria; phylum Actinomycetota; class Acidimicrobiia; order Acidimicrobiales; family Ilumatobacteraceae; genus WLMZ01. The sequence goes on from JAYTRT010000722.1 coordinate 1,464, forward strand.
GCACGGTGATGGTCACGTCCACTTGCTTCCCAGCGGGAAGCGAATGCTGATCCTGAACAAGGGAGCCGAGGCTATCGAGGGGTGCTTCGGGGAGTGGTTGGACCGTCGCGTTGTGGCAATCCCCGTTGATGCAAAGCTCGACGGTGGTCCCGGTCGGCAAAGCGCCCGAGTACAGATACAAGCCCGGCGCAATGCACGCTTTCTTGTCGCAGCCCTGACATCCAGCCGTCGCCGACAGTAACGGCACGAAGACGGCGACGAGCCCGACAACACCGAGAGACCGCAAGCCGAATCGCTTGATCAACACAACTCCCTTGCACAACTCGCTACACCGACGACACCGGCTCACATCATTTCACCGAACCGCGACCGCACTGCCGCTCTGCATGACGGCCGGTGATCGTTGCCGTTGCCGTGCTACAACGAAACAGCCGCTGTCAATCGTTGTCCGGTGACGGGCGAGCTAACGCCGACCGACAAGAGCTATGCCCCACAGTGAATGGCGGAGCGAACTGTGAGGTGAACGTCCAGTGCGCGCTGTTGCCGCCGCCACCGCCGTAGTCACCGCCGACGTAGGGGTTGCCGAGGTTGTCAGAGAGGTCCCAGCCGAGTCCTGATTGAAGCCGATGGTCGACATCGTCATTGACCACACGGGTCGTGAAGAACCATCGCAGACTGAAGAACGTTGTCCAGTCGTCAATGCCGATCAGCATCATCTCGGCGGGCGGGTCGATGTCGAGCACCTGAAGGAGTTCTCGTACACGGCGCGGCCTCGCAGCCGGCTCGCCAACGGCGTCGAGCGCGAACCGGGACCATTCCTTCGGCGGCATCGCATCATCATGGCGCACGGGCATCCGCCCTTCGGTTGCCGGACCCGCCGCTCCGCAGACCCGTGTCGTGCCGCACGCTCACGTGCTCACCGAGTACTGCACCTCATCGATGACGTAGTTGCCGCTCAAGCTCAATGCCAACTTCACGATCAAAGCGCTGGCGAATGGGGGTTGCCCTTCACGTGGTTCGTCAGGAAACGGAATAACAAACGTGACCCGGTACGGCAATCCGGACGTTGATGGCCCGTCTGTTCGACGGGCTTGGTCGACGAGGAGATCGGCTCGCGCGAGCTGTTCGGTGCCTGCACCGCCGAACATCGGATGTTGAGGATCTTGACACGCAGCCGTCGTGGCCTCGTTGTGCTCTTTCCCGGCTTGGAGAAACGTCTTGAGGACAGCCAGGGGATCAGTCGACGTACATCCGCCCGAGCCCGTGTGATCCGACGCTGTGTGTGCCGCCGTACCGGTCGGGGATGGTGTTGTTGGTGCGGGTAGGGAAATGACGACATTGATATCCTGAGACGCCGTCGACGATCCGGCGCAGCCCGTGATGATCAACGATGCAGCAACAATCGCGGCACGACATTTCGCATCCAGGTGGCCCTTCACGATGATCGGACGCTAGCGGTCGCAAGTCGGTTCTCCGGAACCGCTCGGCGGGGTCGTGGTACTTGAGGATGCGATGTCCTACCGGTCGGTTGGGACGATGGGGGTTCCAAGATCGGCATTGAACAGGCCGAGCCGAACCACGACACTGACGCAACGCTGACCTGACGGGGTTGAGCAGTCCGAGTGGATGACCAATCGCCGCCCACGACAACCGTGCGGTGCGTCCGGTGCTCGCCGTCTGCGTCGTCGGTTGCGTTTGCATCGCGAGCGGCTACCGGGCACGGTGGGTCCACCGAAGTGTTCGAGGGGCGGCGGCGACGTGCGTTGGATCTGTGCGCTAGGAGTTGTGCTTGCCGCCTCAACGGTCGTCGCAGGTTGCTCGAACTGCGAGGCGAAATGCATCGCGGCGCAAGCCGAGGTGACGGTCGCGAACAACGTCGCAGCGGTCGAGGTGTGCACCACCGACGCCGTCTGCACGCGACAAGAATTCGGTCCTCCAAACGCACGCATTCTCTCCAGATCGTTCCGGCTGGCCACAGGTGGCAGTTCATCGCAGTCAACGATCAGGGTCCGCGTGTTCGACGCGGCCGGTCGCGACGTCAGTTCTAGCCAGGCCACTGCGACGGCGGCGAAAGGTTCATGTGGTTGTTCGGGACCAGCTCAATTCTTCGTCGGCTTGGATGGCGTTCACGTTCTGTCGAATACCTAGACCTAGAGCGCACGTGGCCCTGCCGCGGACATGCTCGAGCTCGGCGATCAGCTGGGGATCACCGGTCCAGTCCCGCTGCGAGCGAAGCGATCAACGTCGTGGCTGCCGCTCAGTCGACGATGAACAGCGGAGAACTGCCTGGCCGCCGTGCGGCAGGTCGTCGTCAGGATCCCACCAACGAGGATTCCCGCGAGGACCGACGCATCGTTGCCAGCAACGCGAAGTTGACGCAACCAAACTGTCTCTGCTCACTGCGGGGGCCTGTTCTGACGACGATGCGCGTTGCTGTCGTGTCGGGTGTGTGCGGCCTATCCGGCGTCGTCCACGACGGAATTTTGGATGGCAATGAGTTGTGCCGCGCCTACCTGGCATCGGACGCAGATGAAAACGTCGCCGGCAGCACTGTGGTCGCCGGGAATGTCGGATCGATGACAGACGTCGCAAATCACAGCAGATTCAGCCACGCCGAGATCTTCGCACCCCATCTCCAACCGGCCGTGAACACCCAGCGCATAAAATTCGTCGGCGGTAACGCAGAACGCTCAGACCGATGCGGAGAAGCGCACGCGTATCCGGCGTTCGGAGCGATCTTTCGGCCAGGTCGCCGTGTGCCTGTCAGCGTTCGATGCCATAGTCGATGTGCTGCTGGTCGGGCGTCGAGATCCGGTCGAGTTCATCGATGATCCAGTTGTTGTCAAGGAAGTCGTGGGTGGGGATGGGAATTGGTTCGGTCTGGGCGAGTTGGCGTTGGTGGGTGGCGGCTGGGGTGTCAGCGCGGTCAGTGGCGAGGACGTGTTCGAGGATGTCGAGCGCTTCGTCGGGGTCGTGGTTGTCGGTGATGACGCAGACGGTGTTGTTGGTGCGGCCACGCGTGAGGGCGACGTAGAGATTGCGGCAGGTGGTTGCATTCGACGCGAGTTCGATGGCCGCGTCGGCGGTGATCGATTGGGCCCCCATTTCGGTGGTGGCGTAGCCGAGTTGGACATGCTCGGCGACATAGTCCGCAGGAAGGCGGACGGCGCCGTGCCGAGCGTTGGAGGTGGCGGTGAGGTCGCCGTTGTCGTGGACGTCTGAGATGGTCCACAGGTCGCGGTTGCGGATGGGTTCGCCGTGGTCAGTTCGCAGGTCGCGGGCATTGCGTCGTGTCGCGATCACGTCCCCGACGTAGACGTAGCCGCCGCCTGCGATGCCGACCCCCTCAGCGTTGGTCGGGTAGTGGCCACGTTGCTCACGGACGGTTTGGATGTGACGGTTGATCGTGTCGACATGGTCGTTGGTCGAGGCCAAGACGGCGAAGGTCTGGCCGTGTCGGTAGTGGGTGAGCCATCGGTTGGCGATGTCGTCGAGGTGTTCGTCGAGGGTGCCGGGACGGATCCGATCGTGCTGCTCGTAGTCGGCGAGCGCGTCCGGGTTGCCGTTGCGGAGTTGGAGGGAAGCGGCGGCTTCCCACGGTTCGGTGAACCGGTGGACTTGTTGGAGTTCGTAGGTACGGCCGGTGGTGCAGAGCTCGTTGAACATGCCTCCTCGTCCAACGGCTTGGATCTGGTTCGGGTCACCGACGAGGGCGAGTCGCCAACGATTGTCGTCGGCGAGTTCGCTGAGCTGCCGGAGCGACGGCGTGCCGATCATCCCGGCCTCGTCCACGATCAGCGTGGTTCCTGGCGGGAGTTGCCAATCTTGGCCGGCCGGACGCTCCGGTTGGGCCCATTCGTAGAGAAGTTTGGCGACCGTGTCACAGGCCATGCCGGTCTCGGCGCCGAGTGTGTGCGCAGCATTCGCAGTCGGGGCCACGCCGTAAACGGATCGTGCCGAGGTGGTGAGGTCGTGGACGGCGGCAGCGAGCATCGTCGTCTTACCCGTGCCGGCGGGCCCAACAACGATCACCAACTCGTCGTGCCCGGCGACCGCTGCCGCGGCGGCTCGTTGCAGCGCGTCCATCTGTCCGGGCTCGACGGTGGCCGACAGTGCGGGCTCGGCCTGTTGGACGTGGTGGGCCCAGTCGAGGATCTGGTTCTCCTCGGCGATGATCCACGGGACCGTGAACCGGGCGGCGACCGGCTCGATCCACTCGGACCGGCCATCCGAGCCACGCGCCCGCGTCGCTGCGGTGTGTTCGGGGTCCAGGTCGACACACGTCGCGACGAACGCGTCGACTGCCGTTTCGATCGTGTCGGCCCACTGCCGTCCGTCGAAACCGGCGACGGGTCGTTGGACGTCGCAGAACGCGCGAACGATGTCCTCACGGTGCCATGCCGACGCAGACGCGGTCAACACCTCGGCGACTTCGCGCATCTTCACGGAACCGGTTTCGGCGTGCTCGATGTCGTGGCGGCGGGCGGCGTCACGGACCGAGTCGATCAACGTCTGCGCGGTGTGACCGAGCGTCGCGGCTTCTTCGATCCAGGCGGGTCTGAGCTGGGTGAGTGTGTGGTCGGATTTGTGGTCGCGTGTGTCCGTCGCGGCCTCACGGGTCATCGCAGCCCGCTCCCACGTCGTCGGATCCCGGCCCTCACGCTTGTAGAAGTCGGCGAGCTTGACGGCCATCGCGTCCTCGACCTGGGCTGTCCGTTTGGAGAACTGCTCGAGCAGCTCGGCCGGGACGCCAGCGATCTCGGCTTGGCCTTTGACGATCTCACCCCACGCGAGGCCGTAACGGTGGGTGAGTTCGGCACGCAGCACGGATTGGTAGAGGCCGCCGAGTGTTCGTTGATGCCGTTTCAACATGCGGGCGTCCAACGCCAACCACCGACCATCCTCGGTCTGGACCTTCCCGGAGATCACGAGATGGGTGTGCAACTGCGGGTCATCGGCGCGGCTCGTCGACTGTCGGAACGCCGCCACCGTCAACCCCTCCGTATCGAGATGGAGGCGGCCACCGTTCGAGCGGACACGTGTGGTTGCGCCGAACCGTTCCAGATGGGACAACACAGCTTGGACGGCGATGTCGTGCGATTCGGCGAAGCCGTCGTCGCCGGTGAGCGCCCACAGCACGCTCAACCACTTCGGCGCCGACACCGTCGCATCGAACCCAGCCACCGCGCGGACCATCTTCCCGGACGCTGTCGTGCGGTCGGTGAGGGGGAAGCCGAGCTGCTCGCCGGTCACCGGGTCTTGGCCCGACAGGAGACGCTCGAGATCATCCGTCGACACGCTGCCCGAAAGGCCGAACCGGTCCGCTTGCCGGCCGGCCCACCGGCCGGGGATCTCCTCTGCCTCACCCGCCAAGTACTTCGTGTAGTACTTCGCCGTCGTCGAAGCCGTGGACGCGTGCAGCGTCGTCACCCGGATCACCACACACTCCGAACCGCGGGCACCTGTCTGTTCCACACACTCACCATCGGGAGCGCAGCTCTCGAATGTGGGGACCGATGCAGACGCACCCAGCGCGACCATTGGTGCGCGTTCGGCTCGGTCACCTCGATGTTCCCGCATCACGCATCTCGGATCCCGATGGCATGCGTGGATGCATCGCACTCGACTACAGCGGTTGACAATCGGGTTCGGCCGTTGCTCGTGTCAGCACAGCAGGCCTCCCGGTTGTTGGCGATCGGGCGGACGACGCTGTACGAGTTGATCAAGCGTCACGAGGTGACGCCGATCCACATCGGCCGGTGCGTGCGGTTCTCGGTCGTCGAGCTGACCGACCTCGTCGAGCGACTGTCGTCGACTGCGGCGACGGTTGAAGGCACGACGGTTGAAGGCACGACGGTTGAAGGCACCGCGGCTGCGCCGCCGGCCGCGACTGCTCGACGAACGGCCACGCGGCGGTCGGCAACGTGGGCCGAGCCGACGCTGTTCTGAGCGCCGGCTCCGACGAGCAGGGTTGCGGCATGTCGACCACCGGTGCCCGAACGCGCAAATCCCGGCGGCTCCTCAGATACCGGGGAGAACGCCGGGATCACTTTCCTCGCCTAGTGGCTCGGAAATCTTCATTGTCGCCATGCCGTGACCGGAAGATCAACCCAGTTGATCGTCGAGGAAGACCTGCCGCACTCGACTCGCAAACAGTTCGGCCGAAGTAGCCACGTGCGCCGACGGCCGATCCGACGGCGTCCGACAGCGCCAGCAATGGTTCATCGCTCGAGCCTCTGTGCGAGTAGCTCAGGCTGTCCTCTCGATCGACCCTCAGCAATGTTTCTCGGATCATCCGCCGATCGCCTTGATCGCGGTGTGCACCCGCGGCTGTCGGGACCAAGAGCACGATGGCCGGATCGAGGTCGGCGATGAGTGCCTCGAGGCATCGGTGGCGAGCGGGTTCCTCGTCTCGGCCACGGCGATATGGGGTGGCGATCGTGACCGCGGTGATCGGCAGAAGCATCATGGCGTTCAAGATCTGGCGACGTTGCGAGTCCCCTCCGACGAGAAATGGAGACGTTGCCTTCCCCTCGGCACCATCGATCGGAGTGCCCGTGTCACCGAAGAAAGATCGCGAGCGGCGACATCGACCATGGTGAGGCGATACCAGCCATCTGCGCGAACGCTCTCGTCGATGAAGCCGTGACGCACCGTCATCGCTCAGGCGAGGAGCGCTGCGGCGGCCGAGGCGGCTTCGGCTTGTTGGCCGGGCATCACGTGGGCGTAGGTGTCGAGCGTGAAGCTGACGGACGAGTGGCCGAGGCGCTCGCTGACGACCTTGATGTTGATGCCGGCGAGGAGGAGGTGCGAGGCGTGCGTGTGGCGCAGGTCGTGCAGGCGGATGAGCGGTATACCCGACTCCTTGACGAGACGGACAAACGCTTGTCCGACGGAGTCCGGGCGGATGGGGGTGCCGATCTCGTTCGTGAAGACACGGTCACTCGCGCTCGCTGTTGCGCCGAGGCGGAGGTACATCTCGAGTTGCGTGGTGCGGTGACGCTTGAGCAGCGCGACAGTGTCTGCATCGAGGTCGATGACGCGGCGGCTTCGCCGGGACTTCGGCGAGTCGACGTGCTCGTCGCCGTCGATGACGGTGACCGCTTGGTTGACAGTGAGCCGATGCCGATCGAGATCGATGTCCTGCCAGCGCAACCCGCACAACTCGCTGCGGCGTACGCCTGTCAGCGCGAGCACGCGGAACGTCACCTCGTTGCGGTTGCCGGCGATGAAACCAAGGAACTTGGAGAGTTCGGATGGCGTCCAGACGCGCATCTCCGGACCACGCGAACGCGCAGCGGTAAGGGAGGGCGCGTTCGCCAGGCGAGCGACGTTGCGGATGACGATGCCCTTCCGCTCGGCGTCGTTCAACATCTTGTGCACGACGGCGTGGACGTGGTGAACGGTGGCGAGCGCCGAGCCGTTGCGGCGCATCTCGGCGTACACCGAATCGAGGTCCGTGGCGCGCAGGTCTTGCAGCGCGATGTCGCCGAGGCTCGGCAGGACGTGGGTGCGGAGCATCACGCGGTAGCCCTGCAGCGTCGACGGCTTGCGTCCTTGGTTGGTGAGACCGTCGATCCATGGATCGAAGAACTGACGCAACGTCGTGCGGTCCGGTGCGACGAACGTGCCCGTCTGATGGGCGGCGAGGAGCTCGGTGAGCGCGCTCTGCGCTTCCTTCTTCGTGTGGAACGAGCGCTTCTGCTGACGGCGTTTGCCGCCCTCGTTCCACGTCGCGTGAGCGGTCCACGACGACGTACCGGAGGGGGTCTTTCGCTTGTAGATCGTGCCGCTTGCCACGACAAAACGATATCAGAGCGTTACCACGGCGTTACCACGAGCCCGATCGGCAGACTTTAACGACGACAGCAACGCTGTGAGCTGGTGTTATGTTGCGCCCCCGGCAGGATTTGAACCTGCGACCTGCGGTTTAGGAACCCTCCGTTCGATACCTGCGTTCGTCCAGCTCACGGGTGGTACGCAGGGGTCTTGGCGGAGGGTCATCCCATGGCCTT
>JAYTRT010000723.1:0-3048 GCA_043746045.1 Actinomycetota bacterium
CGCGGCCCGTTCCGACGGAAGCGCCCGTTGCCGTGACCGGAGGTGTCGTCGTGGTCACGGTGGTGACGAGTTCGGCCACGACTTCAACGTCACGGGCAAGGATTGATGATGCCACGTCGGGGACGCAACCGCAGCCGACGTCTGTGCAACCGACGGTGTCGTCTGTGCAACCGACGCCGACGTCTGTGCAACCGACGGTGTCGACGGCGGGAATCGGCGGTGTTGTGACGGCCGGTCCGAGCTGTCCGGTGGCGACGCCGGATCGTCCCTGCGCACCCAAACCGGTCGTGGCACGGATCACCGCTGTCTCCACCGACGGACAGACTGTCGGCTCGACAGAGAGTGACGCCAGCGGGAGATACTGGTTGTCGGTGCCGGCGGGAACGTATGTGTTGCAGGTCGGCGGCGGAACGTTCTCGCGATGCGCGCCCATACAGATCACCGTCGCTGCGGCACTGGTTTCAGCGAACATCAGCTGCGATACCGGTATTCGATAGCGCTCGTGCGGTCTCGGTCACAGGTGGCGGAAAGGACCCGCTGACGGGCGCGCAGGTGTACGCAATCTCGACAACGTCGATCGTCAGTGGATCTCGGTGTCGTCACATCAGCGGAGGACGCCGTCGCGGTCACCGACGTGGCCGGTAAGACCCGCGTCGGATATCTCCCGACCCTGGATGGCATGTTCGCAGTCGTCGAACAATCGCTCGCCGTCGCGCACGCTCATGACATCGACGAATACGTCATCCACTTCAACGACGCCGCCACCGCCAGCGCCTCCATCAACGCCCATCGACAGCGGGCGTCCGACCGTGGTGGCCGCCCTCGGTCCGTGCTGCGAAGCGGCCGCGTGCGGTGTGGGGGCGAACAGCTTCGTAGTGTCTGGTCCGGGGATTATCGAGGGAGATGGCATGGTTCGTCGACCGGGCGATTCACATGATGCGACGTCCGGTCGGCCGCGCTGGCCGCGTCTCGTCGCGGTGGCGTTGCTGTTGCTGGGCGGACTCGGCGTGTATTCCCGTCCCGCGGAAGGTCGAACGCAGGTCGCGACGCAGCCGGACGCGAGCTACGTGCCCGTCCAGCCCGAACGATTGCTGGACACCAGATCCGGCCCAGAACAGAAGGGTCACACAGGCGTGAAGCCGGCCGCTGGTTCGACGGTGATCCTCAAAGTCACCGCGACCGGCACCACCGACATGCCCGCCAGCGCAACAGCAGTCGTGCTCAACGTGACCGCCACCGGCGCAGACGCCAACGGTTTCGTGACCGTCTGGCCCTGCGACCAGCCCCAGCCAACGACCTCGAACCTCAACCTGACCACCGGCGCAACGTCGCCCAACCTCGTCATCACCAAGATCGGTGCCGCCGGCACCGTCTGCCTGTTCACCCAAACCGCGACCGACCTCGTCGCCGACATCGACGGCTACTTCCCCGGCGGCGCGCCGACGTCGGACTTCCTGGTCGGCGGCGTGCGGCCGGTCACCGTGCACACCCCGACGAACTTCGACCCCGGCGCCGCGTCTCCACTGCTGATCATGCTCCACGGCTTCGGCGCGTCCGGCGCACTCCAGGAGTCGTACTTTCAGCTGGCTGCCACCGCTTCAGTCAACGGCATGTTGTATGCGTACCCCGACGGAACCACCGATCCGAACGGGAACCGGTTCTGGAATGCCACCAACTCTTGCTGCGACCTGTTCCACAGCGGGGTCGACGACTCGACGTACATCGAGAGCATCATCGCCGACATCAAGTCCACCGTCGCCGTCGACCCAAAGCGAATATTCCTCGTCGGACATTCCAACGGAGGCTTCATGGCGTACCGGATGGCCTGCGACCATGCTGCCGACATCGCTGCAATCGTCAGCCTCGCAGGCGCCACGTACAACACAGCGTCGGCATGCGCCCCCGCAACCCCGGTGTCCGTTCTCGAAATTCACGGCACGGCCGACGCAACGATTTCGTACAACGGCGGAACCATTCTCGCCCCGTACCCGTCAGCTGCGAACACCGCAAATATGTGGGCGGCCTACGACGGCTGCAGCCAGGCAGCCGACAGCTCTCCACCATCGCCACACACCATCACCACCGGAGCGGCCGCAACGGTCGCCGCATACTCTTCCGGCTGCAACTCGGCCAGCCACGTCGAACTCTGGACGCTGCCCGGCAGCGGGCACATCCCGGCTTTACTCCACCCGGCCTTCGCCGCGCAGATCATTGCGTATCTCGTCGCCCACCCGAAACCATGACACTCCCCACAACTTCGCGCGCTCACCGAGGCGAGGGGATGTGGCACGACGAGCGATCCCACCGTGGGTCCAAGCCGACTTTCGCGTAGGCCGTCTGCATCGCAGTCCGCGCGGGTAGCTGACCAGAACACAGCAATCGACCGAGAGGACGCAGCATCATGAACAGCGCAGCGACAGTCCGACGAGTGGCATTTCTCGTTGCCAACGAAGGAGTCGAGGAAGTCGAGCTCACCAGGCCGTGGAAGGCGGTCGAGTCCGCGGGCGGCGCACCGGTCCTGATCGCGCCGAAGGCCGATGTCGTGCAAGCGTTCAACCACCTCGACCGAGGGCACACCTTCACCGCGACGGAATCGACCGCGCTGGCCGATCCCGATTCATTCGACGCGCTGGTCCTCCCCGGCGGTGTCGCCAACCCTGATCAGCTTCGTCTCGACCACGCCGCTGTCGAGTTCATCCGGCGCTTCGCCGGGTCGACCAAGCCGATCGCAGCGATTTGTCACGGTTCATGGACGCTCGTCGAAGCAGACGTTGTACGTGGGCGTCAGTTGACGAGCTGGCCGAGCCTGCAGACCGACCTTCGCAACGCCGGCGCGGAGTGGGTCGACAAGCCGCTCGTCGAGTGCACGAGCGGCCCAGGCGCGCTTATCTCCAGCCGCAATCCGGACGACTTGGATCTGTTCTGCGAAAGCCTCGTCCGACACCTCGGCTGACCGACGGCCAGCGCACCGCCGATGTCGGGGTGATCCGTCTCGCACGTCATCGCGACAACTCGTCGGTCGCCGGCCGAACAATTCGGGAACCGTGA
>JAYTRT010000724.1:0-3045 GCA_043746045.1 Actinomycetota bacterium
CCGGCGGCTCGGGCGCGTCGGCGTCGAAATCGAGAAAGGCCAAACTGAGCTGAACCATGCCTTCGCCATCGGCGATGGTGTGATGCAGTTTCTCGATCAGGGCTGCCTTGCCGCCCTTCAGTCCTTCGACGATGACGAACTGCCAGAGTGGACGGGTGCGGTCGAACGGGTCGTTGGTGATCAGGCTGGCCAGATCCAGCAACTGCCGCATCGTGCCGGGCTTGGGCAGACCCAGCTGACGGACGTGATAGCGGATGTCGAAGTTGGGGTCGTCGACCCAGGTCGGTGCGGTCAAGTTGGCCGGCGCGGCCTGCACTCGCTGTCGAAGCCGAGGCACGATCCATGTGCTGTGCTCCATCCGTCGGACGAGCTTCTCGAAATCCGGCTTGCGGTCGAGGATGGTCACGTTGGCGAACGTGGACGACAGATGCGGATCCTTCTCCATCCGCCACATCAATCCTTCGGCATCGGACATTTTCGTATCGAAGGACGGCAGGTCGACCATGGTCACCGAGGTTACGTCAGGCGTCTGACGATCCGTGTCGCGATCAGGCCGAGCGCAGTTCCGACAAGCGCACCGCCGACGATGTCGCTGGCGTGATGGATGCGTACGTAGGCGCGGCTGAGACCGACGACGGTCGCGATGGCGAACCACACCGGTGCAGTTCTGCGCCCACCCCAACTGGTGAGGACGGTCGCTGCGGCAAACGCCGACGAGGCGTGGCCACTGGGAAAGCTGCTGCTGGATGGCCGACGCATTGCGTACCGCTCGTCGCCGGATTCGGTCGGACGGGTGCGGCGGAACAACTTCTTGATTCCCTGGTTGACGAGCAGGCTCTCCACGCCGAGCACGACGGACAGGGCGATCGCCTGATCGGCACGTCTGCGACTGGTCAGACCTCGGGTGAGTCCGATGATGTGCCAGATCACACTGAAGTCGCCGAGATGACTGGCGTTCGAAAAGAGGAAGTCAGCAGCTGGATGGCCGCGCAACGACTCGAGTTGCTGGTCGGCCCACCGATCGAATGCAGCGACGCGCTGTCCGAAGTGTTCCTCGGCCGTTCCCGACGCCGAGACCGTCACGCCGAGACCGTCACGCCGTTACCGTCACGCCGAAACCGTCACGCCGAAACCGTCACGCCGCAACCGGTGTACCGAAAGAGCGTGGTGCTTCGGTCGCAGCGAGATCCGGGTTGCCGCCGAATGCCGGACACCAACGCTTGAACGCGCAGCTCCCGCAGATGGAACTGACGCGCGGCTGGAACGACCCCGTCTGACACGCCTTCTCGACCGCTTTCAGCACTGCCGTGGTCCGGGTGGTGACGTAACGGACCGATTGTGCCGATGGCGTGGCTTCGATGATCTCTCCGGTCTTGATGTACATCAACCGGATCTTGCTCGGCCGCTGGCCGAAAAGGGCGTCGCACAGGAACGAATAGAAATGAACGCCGGTCATCCGTCCCTGCTCGTAGTTGGCGCTGGGTGCACGACCCGTCTTGTAGTCGGTGACGACCAAACCACCGTTCTCGTCCAGTTCCAGGCGGTCGATGATGCCGCGCAGTGTCAGGTCGCCGACGGCCGCCTCGAGACGGAGTTCGAGTCCGATGTCGTGGACCGAGGTCGGGTCTTCCATTGCCAAGTACTTGTGCACCAGCTCCAGTGCTTCGGCAAAGAACGTGTCAGCTTGGGCCTCGGTGAGACAGAGTTCGAGGAACTCCGGATCCGTGCGGTACTCGGCGATTGCTTCGTCCAACGCGATGATCGCCATCTCGGTCGTGCGCTGATGGGGCTGCCTGGTGAACAGCAGTTCGAGCGCCCGATGGACGAGTGAGCCACGAGTCATGTGCACAGCCGGGGGCTCGGGCAGCTTCTCGATGCTGGCGAACCGGAACTGCATCGGGCAGGTGAGGAACGACTCGACCCGGCTCGGGGAAAGACTGGTGGGAACCGGGAACATGGCTTCATCGTAAACGGGGGGTGTGTCACTGATGTGGCACGCTGGACCGGATGACCGAGCGTGCCGTCCCACAGCGAGCGGGGAGTCCCGCCGGCGAGGCCGATGGTGGGGTGGAAGGAGGGGTGGAAGGAGGGGTGGTGCCCCCGGGCGGCGACGTCCCGGTCGAGCAGATGCCGTGGCCCGATGAGGAGCGGTCCGTCGGTCGGAAAATCGAGGGCCGGCGACTGCCAAATGTCCCCACGTTCGTCCCGGCCGGTCTCGCGACACCGAGTGACTGGCGCACGCTGGCCGGTTCGGATCCCCTCGCCCCGCCCGGGTACCGCTCTGGAATCGGCGCCGCGATGCATCCATGTCCGCGCACGGACGGGTGGGGGATCGCGGCGTGCATCGTCGCTGCCGTCGGGCTGATCCAGGTGTTCGTCGTTCGTGTGCCGGGTCTCTGCGCCGTCGCGATCGCGCTCGGCCTCAGCGGACTTCGCTTCCGACGAATGGCGGAAACGCAATCCGGCCGCGGATGGTCGAGATGGACGAATCAATCCCTGACCGGAGTCGTGATGGGCGCCGTTGGAGTCGTGCTCGGCGTGTCGATCTGGTGGGTGACCGGCAGATGGTCGGCCGTCACGCTCTGAACGGATCGCCAGACCGATGGTGGAATTCCATCGATGCTTCACCGACCAGCGCTGCGATCTCGTCCGGGCTCTGCATCGGTCCGAAATGGCCGAGGTGGTCGAGTTCGATGTACCGCGCCCCGGGGATCTGGTCTGCGAGAGCAGCGGTGCCGGCCGACGGCTGTCCGTTCTCCGGTCGCCCACACAACACCCAGACCGGGACGGTGACCTCGCCGAGATGTGCCCATGTGACGTGGTTGCCGCCCGCTTCGTAGGTGCGTGCCTCGTGCTCCGGTGTGCACTTCAGATGCACCTGGCCGTCGTCGCCTTCGGCAAATCCGAACCGCACGTATGCGTCGAGGCTGGCCGGGGTGAACACGTTCATCGGCGGTTTGGCGGCGTAGTTGGCGAAGGCTGCTTCGTACGATGCAAACGCGCTGCGACGCTTGCGGGCTCCCATCGCGAGGGAGTTGTTCTGCC
>JAYTRT010000725.1:0-3036 GCA_043746045.1 Actinomycetota bacterium
GGCGGCAGCGCGTTGAGCCTCCTGTTCCTTCCGCTGATGCTCGTCGGCGCGTACTTCCTGCTGATCCGTCCCCAGCGCCGTCGTCAGAAGCAGGTGTCCACCTTGCAGAGCGAACTCGCCGAGGGCGATGAAGTGATCACCACGTCGGGGATGTACGGATTCATCACGGGCTTCGACGGCGACATCATCTGGCTCGAGATCGACGACAACATCCAGGTCCGTGTCGCGCGCGCCGCCGTGCAGCGCAAGGTCGACACGTCGGCCGTCGCCGATGATGCTTCCAAGATCGCCAAGCCGGGAAGTTCCAGTTCCCGGAACGGCCACACTGCCATCGACAGCCTCGTCGAAGACGACCACGACGACAAGTAATGCGTCGCAAACTGATCACATCTCTGGTCGGCATCGTCATTCTCGCCGCCGCCCTGTTGGCGACGAACGTCGGTCTTGGTTACAAACCGGCACTCGGTCTGGACCTCCGCGGCGGAATCTCTGTCACCCTGCGCCCGGTTGCCGGCCAGCCGTTCACCCCGTCCAGCCTCGACCTGGCGGTCGAGCGAATCCGCCAGCGTGTCGACAGCAAGGGCGTCGGTGAACCGGAGATCCTCCGTCAAGGCGACGCCATCGTCGTCAACCTTCCCGGCGTCAACAGCCAGAAGGACGCGCTCGATCTGGTCAACGTGACGGGCAAGGTGTATCTACGGCCCGTCGTCGGCTGTTACTCGCCGACGCCGACCGCCACGTCGGTCCCCAGTGCCACCAGCAGCACGGTCCCCGGCACCGCAACCACGACTGCCGGCGCGACCACCGTCGCCGGCGTGGCAACCACCGCTCCACCGAACTCTTCCGGCGCCGTCGTCGGTAACTCGACCCCAGCGTCTTCGTCCGGTACCGGTGCTCCAGGTCCATCCCGCCGAGTCGACAGCGTCGGCTCGACCGGCTCGACGACCACCACCCCCGGCGGAACCAGCACCACCGGTGGGTCCACGTCGACAACGGCCCCCAGCGGCAGCAGCACAACGCTCGGCGCCGGGACCAGCACCACCGTTGCAGGCGCCGATCAGAGCACGACCACCAGCGTGGCGCTGCCCTTTTCGGACCCGACGAAGTCCCAGGTGCTGCCCGACCGCAATGGTCAGCAATGCCAGGTCGGGCCGAGCGGTGGCGACGGAACGGTGTTCGAAAAAGACTCCGCCACCGCCGAGATCATCGGCGGCGGCTGGGGAGTGACCGTTGGCTTGAAGACCGGGAGCTCCGGCGAAGGCATCTGGAACGCACTCGCCTCATCGTGCTACAGCGGCTCGGCAACCTGCCCGTCGCACCAATTGGCGATCGAGCTCGACGGCGAGATCCAGTCGGCGCCCACCGTGAACGCCCCGAGTTTCACCGGCAATGTTCAGATCACCGGCAAGTTCTCGCGCGCCGAAGCCGAGAAGTTGGCACAGGTCTTGAATTCCGGCGCGCTCCCTGTGACGCTCACCAGCGAGCAGGTCGAAAACGTCTCGGCCACACTCGGTAAGGACTCTCTGCGCTCAGCCCTGATCGCCGGCGCGATCGGCATCGGTTTGGTGATCCTGTTCATGATCGCCTACTACCGTCGACTCGCTGTC
Source organism: Actinomycetota bacterium (assembly GCA_043746045.1). Lineage (GTDB taxonomy): Bacteria > Actinomycetota > Acidimicrobiia > Acidimicrobiales > Ilumatobacteraceae > WLMZ01. The sequence continues at coordinate 1,608 of JAYTRT010000725.1, forward strand.
GTCGTCGTGGTCGGCATGTTGATCTCGGGTGCCCTCGTGTACAGCATGACCTCGCTGATCTCGAGGTTCTACAACGGTGTGCTGTCGCTGTCCGGTATTGCCGGCTTGATCGTGTCGATCGGTGTCACCATCGACTCCTACGTGGTGTTCTTCGAACGTCTGAAGGACGAGGTTCGCGGTGGGCGATCGTTGCGCAACTCGGCCCAGCGCGGGTTCAAGGCTGCGTTCCGGACGATTCTGCTCGCCGACGCTGTGTCGCTGATCGGCGCGGCGGTGCTCTGGTACCTGTCCGTCGGGGCCGTGCGAGGGTTCGCCTTCTACCTCGGCCTGTCCACCGTGACGGACATCTTCGTCGCATACTTCTTCACACGCCCAGCCGTGTTGCTGCTGTCGCGGAGCAAGTTCATGAGCGGTTCGAAGATCCTCGGTCTGTCCAACCAGTCCGAACCGGTCCAACTGTCGGGAGCGACGACATGACCACGAGCGACGACATCTCCGAGTCGTCCGGCGCCGACTCAACGGGTCCCGGTCCCACGGCGATCCCGAGCCTGCCTCCCCGACGCAAGCCGCTCGGTCGGCTGTACCACGGCGAGACGCGGATCGACTTCATGGGGCGCAAGCAGATCGGCCTCGGCATCTCAGCCCTGCTGATCGTGATCACCCTCATCTCGCTGTTCGCCCAGGGGCTGAACCTCGGTCTCGAATTCAAGGGTGGTGTGTCGTGGGAGGTACCCGCCGCGGCACACATGACGGTCGACCAGGCGAAGGCGATCTTGACCGCGAACGGCATCGGCCAGAACAACTCCGTGATCCAGGTCGTCACCGATCAGAAATCTGGTTCGAACTCGTTGCGGATCACCGCCGGTGAGCAGTCCCTCGCCGTTCAGCAGAAGGTCCAGGCCGATCTCGCGACCGCGGGCAAGCTGCCCAGTCCCGACAGCATCAGTAGCAACTTCGTGACGTCGTCATGGGGCAGCGAGATCACCAAGTCGGCGGTTCGCGCCCTGATCGTCTTCATCATCCTCGTCTCGCTGTTCATCGCCTGGCGATTCGAATGGCAGATGGCACTCGGCGCGATTGCGGCGATGATCCATGACGTCCTGATCAGCGTCGGCGTGTATTCCGTGCTGAAACTCGAGGTGACGCCGGCGACGGTGATCGCGTTCTTGACGATTCTGGGGTTCTCGCTCTACGACACGATCGTGGTGTTCGACCGCGTCAAGGAGAACACGACCAGGTTCTCCGGCTCGCGCCTGCCGTACGACGACGTGATCAACGTGTCGATGAACCAGGTGCTGATGCGTTCTCTGAACACCAGCGTGGCGGCCGTTCTGCCGGTGTTGTCGCTGCTGGTCGTCGGTGCCGGTTTCCTCGGCGCCGTCGCATTGCGAGAGTTCGCTCTCGCCCTGTTCGTCGGCCTGATCACCGG
>JAYTRT010000726.1:0-9409 GCA_043746045.1 Actinomycetota bacterium
CGTCGTACAGCACTTTGGTTGCCGGAGCAGCCCGACCGTTGTTGTTGTCCGAGTAGAACTGACCTTCCTTGGCCAGCCACTGCTCGACGTACCAACCGCCGCCGCCATCGAAATCACTGTCGAGCGCCACGCTGTACGCGGCTGCTTTCGAGGCAACGATCTGCTTGCTCGCGGCCAGAAGATCGGCGAAGGTTGCCGGCGGCTTGTTGGGATCGAGTCCGGCCTTGACCAGCGTCGGCTTCAGGAAGAACAGCACCGGCACGCTGACGTTGAACGGCATCGACCACTGGACGCCCTGGGTTGCGTAGGCCTTGAGCGCCGCGGGCAGGAACTGCGACAGGTCGTACTTCGCCGACTCCGCGCAGGCCTGGGTCGGAATCAGGCTCTTCGTGTCGACCATCTGCTGGAGCATGTATTCGGGCATCTGCACCATGTCGGGTCGGCTGCCCTGATCGCTCTGCAGGTACTTGTCGATGGTGTCCGCATAGCCGCCCTGGAACTGAAGGTTGACGTGGACCTTGGTCTGCTGGGCGTTGTACTGATCGGTGATCTTCTGCAATTCGGTGCCGTTGGCGTCGGACAATCCGTGCCAGAAGGTGATCTCGACCGGAGCCGTGGCCGAGTCGATCGCGTGTGTGTTGCACTTCGGCAGTGAATCGAGCAGCGTCGGCACCGTCGTGGGCGGGGGCACCGTCGTCGTCGGCGCGGCTGTTGTCGGCAGGGCCGTGGTGGCCGACGGCAGCGACTCGCCAGGAGCCAGCGTGACCCCGGGCGCAAGAGTGTTCGGCGGAGCGACGGTCGGCGCAGTGGTTGTCGCGCCGGCCGGTGCAGGCGCCTGGGTGGTGACCACCGGCTTGGCACCGATTCCGGCGTTGCTCAGGCTCTGGTTCGATCGGCAGCCGGCTGCGAACACGCCGGCGACGACGAGCGTCGAGAGTGCGAACGATCGACGACCTGAGCGTCGGCGGTGCGACATGATCATCCCTTCACTGCGCCGGCAGTCAGGCCGCGCACGAGTTGACGTTGGAACGCGATCAGAACGATGAAGATCGGCAGCGCGACGATGACCGTACCGGCGATGACCAGGTTCGGTTGAGAAAGGCTGGCCAACTTCAGCGCCTTCAGCCCGGTCTGGACGGTGTTGTACTTCGAATCAGTCGTGACCAGTACGGGCCACAGGTACTGGTTCCACGAGGTCAGGAATCCGAACAGTGCCAGTGCTCCGATCGTCGGACGCGACAGCGGTACTGCGACCTCGCGCAGGAAGCCGATGTGACCGAGCCCATCCATCGAAGCGGCCTCGCGCATCTCCTTGGGAATGGTCAGGAAAACCTGCCTGATCAAGAAGATGCCGAACGCCGTGGCGAGGAACGGAACCGTCAAGCCCTTGTAGCTGTTCAGCCAGCCGAAGTTCTGGATCGTCCGACGGTTGACGGTGAGCGTCGCCTCGAGCGGCACGAGCAGGGTGCCGAGGAAGATCGCGAACAGGATGTTGCGGCCCGGGAACTTCAAGAAGACGAACGCGTAGGCAGCGAGGATCGACGTGATCACTTGCGCGAACGTGACGACCACCGAGACGATCGCCGAGTTGTACAGGGCCCGCCCCAGGTGGCCGTCGCGCCACGCATCCTTCAATGTCTGCAGCGTGAAGTTGCTCGGCAGCAACGGCTGGTCGAGCACCTTGGTCCCCGGCTTGAGCGCCCCGACCACCATCACGTAGATGGGGAACAGCACGATGACCGCCATCACCGTCAGCAACGCATACCGACCGAGCTTGCGGCCGCCCCGGATCTGATCGATCGCAGCCCGGTCTGGAGTCGCCCGATGAGGGATCGCCGGCTGCGACGTCATGTCAGTTGCCATAGTGGACTCGCTTCTCGAGGCCACGGAACTGCACGAGAGCGAGCACGAGCAGCACGAAGAACAACAGCACGGTCACCGTTGCCCGCAGGCCGTCGTCGATCGATGTCGGCAATCCCTTGCCGTAGGCGAGGTAGGTGATGGTTGTGGTCTTGGCTTTCGGACCACCGCCGGTGAGCAGATCGATCTCGCCGTATCCCTCGAAGGCACGAGCTGTGAGAACCACCGTCACGAACAGGAGCACGGGCGAGACGATCGGCACCGTCACGTTCGTGAAGCGCGTGAAGCCTCCGGCACCGTCGACGTACGCACTCTCGTAGAGGTCCTTGGGAACGCTCTGCAATGCAGCCGTGACCACGATGAACGTGAAGCCCAGGTTGGCCCAGATCGAACTGGCCGAGACCGCCCAGAGCGCGGTGCTCGGGCTCTGCAGGAGGCCGGGCGTCTTGGCGACACCACCGATCCAATCGGCCAGCACACCGACGTTCGGATTGAGCAGGAAGAACCACATCACCGAGGCAACGGCCACGCTGGTGGCGACGGTGCTGGAGAAGATCGTGCGGAAGATGCCGATGCCCTTGATGTACTTGTCGGCCAGCACGGCCAAGCCGATGCCCAGAACGAGCCCGATCGGCACCGTGATCAGCGCGTACTTCAGGGTGACGATCAGAGCGTCCTGGAACTCGTTGCTGCGGAACGCATCCACGTACTGCCGCCAACCTCCCGTCGTCGGGCAGCTTCCCGTCGGATTGCATCGCTGACGACCGAGGATCACGGCCTTGACGAGCGGGTAGATCACGAACATGCCGAGAATGATCCCGGACGGGCCGAGCATCAACAGGGCGAGCCCCGAGTCGCGCCAGCGACGCTTCGCGGAGATTCGGGTCATACGTCGATCCTGCGTTGCGTCAGCGAACTGAACCGGTGGCGGTTGGCGACGTCGGCGTCGACGCGCACGGTCGAACCGACCGCGGGCGCTGATGCGTCCGCCGCCTCGCGGATGACGACCCTGCTCTCGCCGACCATCCCGGTGATCAACATCTCGTGACCGAGCTGCTCGACCAGCGTGACCGTCATCGAGATCTGGCCGTCCGGGGTGATGTGCAAGTGCTCGGGACGAACTCCGACGAGGTGCTCTCCCGGTTCGACCGATCCCGCCGGAAGGATGTTCATCGGTGGCGTACCGACGAACTGGGCGATGAACACCGACGCCGGTCGATCGTAGACCTCGTGCGGCGTGCCGACCTGTTCGATGTGCCCGCGTGACATCACCGCGATGCGCGAGCCCATCGTCATCGCCTCGATCTGGTCGTGGGTGACGTAGATGAACGTCGATTGGAGACGTTGGTGGAGGGCGATCAACTCGGCACGGGTCTCGCCACGCAACTTCGCGTCGAGGTTGCTGAGCGGTTCGTCCATGCAGAAGACCGCTGGTCGACGAACGATGGCCCTCGCCAACGCAACTCGCTGGCGCTGCCCACCGCTGAGGGCGCCGGGCTTGCGTTGCATGTACTCGGTCAGACCGAGGGACTCGGCGGCAACATTGGCGACCCTGGCCCGCTCGGCCTTGTCGACGCCGCGCACCTTCAGCGGAAACTCGATATTGGCCTGCACCGTCTTGTGCGGATACAGCGCGTAGCTCTGGAAGACCATCGCCACGTCACGGTCTTTCGGCAGCACATCGTTGACGACCCTGTCATCGATCGTGACCGTTCCCTCGGTCGGATCCTCGAGGCCGGCGATGATCCGCAACAGCGTGCTCTTCCCACACCCGGAGGGGCCGAGGAGGATCATGAACTCGCGATCCTCGACGTCGAGATCGATGTTCTCGACGGCTGTCACACCATCGAACTGTTTGGTGATGTTCTCCAACCGCACGTGCGCCACGTTCGAGAGGGTACGCCAATTCCCCGGCCCCGTGGCGACCCTCCGACGAGCTTGACATCACCGCTCAGCGACATCGATCTGAGGGCCGCCCGCCGTTTGCCGAGCGGTAACCTGCCGTCCATGGAACTCGACCTGGACGTCATCGAGACAGACCTCGCCGATGTCGAAGAGGCACTCGCCCGTCTCGAGTCCGGGCAGTACTGGACGTGCGAGATCACCGGACGTCCGTTGAGCGACGAGTTGCTCGCCAGCAGGCCCACCGCCAGACGCGTCCCGGGCAACTAGCTTGCGCTCCCTCGGTCGCTGGCGTGCTGCACGCATCCAGCTGCAACGGTCCGGACGGATCGCCACGCTCTCGGTGCGCAACGGATTGCGTTACGCCAGCGTGAGAGTGCGTGGGCGCTTCGTCGGCGCAACACGTCGCAGCGAGATGGATTCGAAATTCGCAACCCGGGTCGGAGACGACTTCGCCAACGAGTTGGGGAACATGAAGGGTGTGATGATGAAGGCCGGACAACTGGTCAGCTTCATCATGGAAACCCTCCCCGACGAGGCCCAACAGTCGCTGTCGTCGCTGTTCGCCGATGCGCCACCGATGCCAGCGGCGATCGCTCGTCGCGTTGTGACGGAGGAGCTCGGCGCGCCGCCCGAGAGGATCTTCCTCGACTGGTCCGCCGAGCCGATTGCCGCCGCCTCCGTGGGCCAGGTACACCGCGTCGTCCTTCGCGACGGGCGGGTTGCCGCTGTCAAAGTGCAGTACCCGGGCGTTGGTGATTCCATCGGCGCCGACTTGAACAATGCGCAGGCGATGTACGCAATGCTGAGCATGTTCGCGCTGAAGGGCCTGGACACAAAGGGTCTTGTCGACGAGCTGCGCGACCGGATGGGCGACGAGCTCGACTACGAGATCGAGGCTCGCAACCAGACCGAGTTCGCCGACTACTACCGGGATCACCCGTTCATCACAGTGCCGGCCGTTGTGCCGAGGTACTCGACGACCAAGGTGATCACCAGTGAATGGGCGGACGGGTTGTCGTGGAACCAGTTCATCGCGCAGGCCGATCACGACGCACGCCAACGCGCCGGCGAGTCGATTTGGCGCTTCGCCCAACACAGCGTGTACTTCCACGGCGCGTTCAACGGCGATCCGCATCCCGGCAACTACCGTTTCCAACCGGACGGCTCGGTGACGTTTCTCGACTTCGGGCTCGTCAAGCGGTGGTCACCCGGCGAGTGGCAGCGGCTCTCGCCGACGCTCGACGCTGTCGTCGTGCAGCGCGACCCGGAAGCGACGATGGCTGCGATGGAGGCCGTTGGTTTCCTCGTCCCGAACCATGGCTTGCGCGCCGAGCAGGTCTACGCCTATGTCAGCTCGCCGTACGTTCCGTATCTCTCCGATTCGTTCACCTTCACACGACAGTTCATGAAGGACACGCTGACCAAGATGATCGACCTCAAAGGGCCGCATGCGCCGGTGATCGAGAAGCTGAACATCCCGGCCAGCTTCGTCATTCTGGACCGTGTCGTGTGGGGCGTCTCGGCGTTGCTCGGCAAGCTCGAGGTGAATGCTCCGTGGCGGGCGATGTTGCTCGAATACCAAGCCGGCGCTCCCGCCGCGACACCACTCGGTGAGGCCGACAGCGGCTGGCGAAATTCGAGGGGCTAGCCTGCGAGAACAGCGACGCACGCTGCATCGATCCGTGGGGGACTCTGGTGGCTGATCCGTACAAAGCACGAGCACCCTTCGCCCCATGGGACCGGCGCACGCTGCCCGGCCTGTTCGACGTCGAGGACACAGCGCGCCGCGTCGGCAACTACAAATGGGCCGAGATGAAGCTGTTCGAGGCGCTCGGCGGCTGGGTCGCAACGGTGCCCGAGCTCGACGTCAAGATGCGCCTCGGCACGCACTGCTACCACCATGCGTGGCACGCCGAGCTGTGGCACAAGCGGCTGCCCGAACTGCGCGAGATGAACCCCGACCGGCTCACCGTGCCGGCCAACGAGGCGAAGGTCCGCTTCGTCGAGGCGATGACCGAACCAGAGGCTCCTGATCAGACGATCGAGAAGCTGGTGGGCGTCTACCGCGTTTTCATCCCGCGGTTCATCGCTGCGTACACCTATCACCTGAACGGCACCAGCGAGATCACGGACGCTCCGACGATCCGCTCGTTGAAGCTGATCCTGCAGGACGAGTTCGACGACTGGCGCGATGGTGAGATGATCCTGCAGAGCCTGATCGAGACGCCCGAGGAAGCGGCTCGCGCAGCGGCACACCAGCAACGGCTGGAGATCATCATGATCGAAGCGGGCGGCATCGCCGGGCCCGGCACATTGGGTTCCCAGTAACCGAAAGGACACAGAGGATGCGCAAGTTCCTTCCCGCCGACGAGCTCGCCCGAGACGAACGCTTCAACTCGATCACGATGAAAGACCGGTTCGCCGATCCGCGTACCGCACTGAACCTGAACGAGGGTTCGGCGCCGTCTGCCACCGGCAAGACGAAATTCCGACTGACACCCGAACGACGCGACGCGAGCGATGGTGCACGCGGGCTGATGCACGGAATCTTCGTCGGAGAGATCCAAGCCCTCGAGGGCGCAGGGAGAACGTGCTTCGACTTCGAGACGGCGGGTATCGCCAAGACCGGGACTGCCGTCGACGAAACCGGTGACATGGACGTGCCGTTCGCGCTGAAGCTGGACATGGCTCGGCAGTGTTGGGACGAGGCCCGCCACGTGGAGATCAGCGTCAAACTCAGCGACTGGATGGGAACCGAGATCGGCCAGTACGCCGAGAACACGGTGCTGTTCGCGGCGGCCTGCAGCAGCGATCCGGTGCTGCGTCTTGCCGGGGTCAATCGGGCTCTCGAAGGTTTGGCGATCGACGTGTTCACGACGATGAAGGAATTCGGTGATCTGGCCGGCGACCCCTACCTCGAGTTCTGCGAGGACTGGATGCTCGCCGACGAGGTGACCCACGTCAAGATGGGCTCCGACTGGCTGCGCAAGGTCACCGAGAACGATCCGGAACGCCGCAAGAAGGCGCTCGAGTTCCAAGGTGTCGTCGACAAGTTGTTCAGCTATGGCGGCACGAGAAGCGAGAGCGAGGAGTCGCCGATCGGCCTGGCCCGTCGGTTCCGCTCACTCGCCGGCTTCACCGATGCCGAAGTCGATTCGATCAACGACGTCAGCATGGAGGCCTTGAACGAACGCAAGGACCGGGTCTCGAAAATGCGCGGGGATGCGCTCGACAGCTTCGCCAGCGCGTCCAGTTCCGCAGCCGGCGAGTAGCGCCGCCGATGCCGATCACGGTCACACCCGACACGTTCACCTACGTCGCTTTCGATGCCGATGTCATCCGTCGCATCGCCGACGAACTGGTCGGCTCGCTCGGCATGCAGCAGACACCGATCACGATCGAGGTCGACGAGACCACACCGCTTGCCAAGACGACGGTCGCGATCGATGACGGCGTGCACGACGGCATCTACATCCGGGCCGACAGCGGAGCGTTCGAGGACACTCGCAAGCCGCGCCAGCAGAGCGAGACGGCCACCGCGACCGCCCTCGGCCGAGTGCTTCTGCGGGCCAACGACAGGATGACGGGAGGCTTCGGCGAAGCGCCACCCGACGACACACTCACCCTGGCGCAGACCGCGGCCTGGGAGACCTACAGCATCGGTCGCCTGGAACGGCTCGGCATACCGGTGAACCGTCAGCGCTGGCTGTACAACTTCCGCAATCGCCACGGCTTCACCGACGCCGGTGACACTGCTTTCGATGAGCTGTGGCAGAGCAGAGGCCTGACGTGGGGCGAACTCTGCGCGATCAGCGAACGCGCCGTTGCCGACGCTGCGGTCTCCCGTCCGACAACGAAAGCGTGACAGCCATGGGTTCGACGTCGACCCAGATCCGGACCAGGACCGTGCCCACCAACGGGGTCGAACTGCACGTGATGGAGGCGGGTGACCCGGCCGACCCCACCGTCCTGCTCTGTCACGGTTTCCCGGAGGCCGCCTATTCGTGGCGCCATCAACTCCCCGTCTTGGCCGCAGCGGGTTACCACGTCATCGCCCCGGATCAGCGCGGCTACGGCCGGTCGTCATGTCCGACCGACGTTGCCGACTACGGCATCCGAGAGCTGACCGGTGACCTCACCGGCCTCCTCGATGATCTCGGCAAGGACGACGCCGTGTTCGTCGGCCACGACTGGGGTGCCCTCATCGTGTGGGAGGCCGCCCGGCTGGTGCCGACCCGTGTGCGTGCCGTCGTCGGCGTCAGTGTGCCGGCGGTTGCGTGGCCGGGGACACCGACCCAACTGTTCAGGATGGTCTACCAGGACAACTTCTTCTACATGCTCTACTTCCAGCCCGTCGGCCCTGCGGAGGCCGAACTCGATGCCGATCCGGCCGAGACGATTCGGCGCGTGTTCTGGGGCGCGAGCGGGCAGGGGTTCTCGGTGCCGGACGCGCCGTCACCGGCAGACGGAACCGGTTTCCTGACCAACCTGCCCGCGCCGCCGCCACTGCCCTGGTCGAACGACGAGGGAGTGTGGCTGACCCAGGATGATCTCGACGTCTATGCAGCGCAGTTCCGCCGCAGCGGTTTCTTCGGACCGGTCAGCTACTACCGCAACCTCGACGCCAACTACGAGGTCGTCAAGGACCTCGGTCTGGACCGCATCACGATGCCCAGCTTCTTCATCGGCGGGACCAAGGACCTCGTCACCGTGATGGATCCCGGTGGCGTGGACCGGATGGCGAACACACTTCCGAATCACCACGGCGCCGTCCTGTTGGACGGCGCCGGGCATTGGACTCAGCAGGAGAAGCCGGCCGCCTTCAACGAAGCGTTGCTCGGATTCCTGAACGGATTGTGAGGTCGGCGCGGATTCTGAGGTCGACGGTTCGCGGAGCGCCTATCGCCGGTTGAGCTTGGCCAGCAGGCGCAGGATCTCGAGGTACAGCCAGATGATGGTCACCATCAGGCCGACCGCAGCTACCCATTCCATCTGCTTCGGCATCCCGGCCTTGGTGGCCTTGTCGATGAAGTCGAAGTTGAGCGCCAGGTTGAACGCTGCGAGGGCGGCCACGAACAGGCTGAACCCGATGCTGAACGCGCTGGTGTCGTTTGCTCCGAGGAAGCTGACGCCGCCACCGAACAGGTTGATCAACAGTGAGATTCCGTAGAAGATCATCACGCCGAGGGTGGCGCCGATGACGATCTTGCGCATCCGCTCGGTGACCTTGAGGATGTGGGTGCTGTACAGGAACAGCATCACGCCGAAGACGGCGACGGTGACACCGACGGCCTCGATCACGATGCCCTTCTGGTAGCCCTCGTAGGCATGCGAGATCGCTCCGACGAAGATGCCTTCGGCGATCGCGTAGACGAAACCGAGCGGCTTGGCCAGCTGCGGCTTGAAGCGCATGCCGATGACACATCCGAACCCCACGAGCACGCCGGCGATGGTCCAGACCGGGAACTGGGATACTTCCCCGCCGCGGACCTTGACCAAGCTCCAGCCAACGGCTGCTGCCACCATCAGGACGACGAACAGCACCCCCGTGGCGGTTGCTGTGCCCTGCACGGTCATCGTCTCGCTGTGCCACGTGCTGATCGGGCCGTCGGCCATGCCCTCGGGGATCGCGGTGCTCCGCGTG